>CAJJAU010000088.1 GCA_905182275.1 gamma proteobacterium HTCC2207 | reverse complement strand
TTTATGGTAACTAACTGAAAAAATTAGCTTTTTCGAATCTCGCTTACTAACTAGCCTCTAGTTTTTGATTAAAAAAACGAACGCAAGCCACATTTTTAAGGTCATCCGACGGGAATAAATTGCACTCTAGGCAAAAAAAGATTAACTTCTGACTTCCGAATTCCGTTAAAACTTGTTTTTTTAGGGATTTGTACTATGAGGTGCGGGTTGCTCTCCTTCCGAAAGGTATCCGTCACCATCAACAACAATAATATATAAGGGTTTTTACAATGACTGATAACTTATCTTCCGGCGATTACGTCGGCATGTCCTTTTGGTTGATTTCTATGGCGCTAGTTGCTGCCACAGCTTTCTTCTTCGTTGAACGCGATCGTGTTGCTGGAAAGTGGAAGACGTCTTTGACAGTTTCTGGTTTGGTTACATTAATCGCTGCGGTGCATTACTTCTACATGCGTGACGTGTGGGTTGCCACTGGTACATCTCCAACTGAATTCCGTTACATTGACTGGCTATTAACAGTGCCATTATTGATGATTGAGTTCTACTTGGTTCTATCTGCAGTAACTAAAGTGCCTGCTGGTGTCTTCTGGCGTTTACTGATTGGCTCGATCGTTATGCTTGGCTTCGGCTATGCTGGTGAGACAGGCATGATGGGTACAACAAGTGCCTTTGTTCTTGCAATGGCTGGTTGGGGATTCATCATTTGGGAAATCTTCAAAGGTGAAGCAAGCCAGATCAATGCTGGACTTTCAAACGCTAACGTTCAGGGCGCATACAAGGCAATGCTTATTTGCGTAACTATCGGCTGGTCCATTTATCCTATTGGATACATCTTCGGTTACATGCTAGGCGGTGCTGATGCAGGAACGTTGAATGTCGTTTATAACCTAGCTGATTTTGTTAACAAAATCGGGTTTGGTGTGATCATCTGGGCAGCTGCAGTTGCTGATTCAGAGTAAGTAATAGTGATCTTGGTAGAGAGCCAGCGGTGCTGGCTCTCTATTTCAAGGGCCTCTGTTATTTAAGTTCGTTTTAAAATAAAAATAAAATAAGACCAAAGGGTACTCTAAATGTCCCCAGTAAAATTAGTATCAAAGGGGTTAGACCGGCTGTCACAACTTGATAGTCTTTACCAACGAGAAATGCCTCAATCAGATAGCAGTCTATTTGCTGCTGCTCAGTATCATTTCCAAAACCCTGGAAAGTCCTTTAGAGCGCAACTAGCTTTAACCAGCGCTAGTGGGCTCAATTTAGATATACAAGATTCTTTGCATTGGGCAGCAGCTTGTGAGCTTCTGCACAACGCATCACTGATACATGATGATATTAGCGATGCCAGTACACACCGGCGTGGACAGGCTAGTATTAATGAACATTTTGGCTCAGACATGGCACTCTGTCTTGGCGATTGGATGGTGGCAAAATCATTCGAACTCGCCGCTAGAAATAAGACCAATGGCAGCCAACTCATAGTCCTTTTGGCTCAGGCAATGCAAGAGACCTGTAGCGGACAAATATCAGATATTAACCAACGCCAATGCGCGGCATTGTCGGCGTGGGAACAAATTGCTAAAAGTAAAACAGCACCTCTGCTAATCGCACCTATCAAGGGTGCTGCCATTTGTGCCGGCCTTGATGATAAAAGTGACGTTTTAGAAAGGCTTATCGGATTTTGTGCTCTGAGTTACCAGGGTCGTAATGATATCAATGATATTGTTCCCTCAAGCCACCGCTCCAGCGATCTCGACGGGCGTAAACCAAACTTAGTGATCAGCCTCTACGCAGATTCCTACACTGCCATCAGTCAAACCTTTAACCAGTGGTATACTTCTGCTGACACCACTGATGTCAGTCATTGGCAGAAACAGATTGCCAGTAGCGAAACTATTTTGCAGGCTAATCAGTTGGTAGAGTACTGGTTGTCTCAGGCAGATCTATTAGTGCCATTAATGCCCAATGAGTTGCGGGCGGTTGCTGAAGGTCTTGTTGCATCAGTGAAACAAACCGCTGCCGTAGAACGTCAAGAGCAGTTAGCCTAGAAGATCAAATATGGAAAACCCGCAGTCCCACCAGGTGCTTGCGCGGCATGGTAAATCGTTTTATTGGGCTAGTTTTTTTCTCGGCTCTAAATTAGCCGATCGTGCGGCCCGTCTCTATGAATTTTGCCGATTCGTCGACGATCTTGCTGATGGTGACTTACCTCACAGGCAAGAGTCTCTTGAAGATATTCGCGCTTGTCTGGGTCAACATGGTGATCAGAGCAACGACCTTAACATTCCTGAACTCGATAATTTCTTAGACTTAGCCCAACATAATAATATACCCCTGTCCGCTGCCAGGGAGCTACTCGATGGCATGCTACTCGATCAACAACCTACTCAACTGAGCACTGAACGGGACCTGCTGCGTTACTGCCATGCTGTTGCCGGTACTGTTGGGTTGATGATGTGTCGCGTCTTAGAGTGCACACAACCCAGAGCCGATAGCTTCGCGATTGATTTAGGAATCGCTATGCAGTTAACTAACATCTCAAGAGATGTTCTAGAGGACGCAAAAATGGGCAGGCGTTACCTACCCGCAAAC
Organism: gamma proteobacterium HTCC2207; assembly: GCA_905182275.1. GTDB lineage: Bacteria > Pseudomonadota > Gammaproteobacteria > Pseudomonadales > Porticoccaceae > HTCC2207. The sequence goes on along the minus strand of CAJJAU010000088.1, from coordinate 13,257 downwards.
TGGTTTGAGTCGGTGGTCTCGGCTGAGCAGATCGCTGCCGCAGAAACTGATTGTCAACAGTCTGTCGCTCAGGCCATAGACCAATTATTGCAGTTATCAGAACATTACTACGCCAGCGCCTTGGCGGGTATTCGGCTTTTGCCGTTTCGATCCAGGCTCTCAATCGCTATTGCCCTGCGTGTCTACCGCCAGATTGGATGGGTACTTCGTCGGCAGAAACTAGCTTGGTGGAAAGGCAGAGTCATGGTTGGCAAAGCTGAGAAAGCCCGATTGAGCGCGCGTAGCCTAACAGAGCTATTGCCGATTAAGGTGCCCGACCACAATAAGAGTCTTCATCAGCATTTAGAAGGATTAGCCGGTGTCCAAAATCACTGACATTCATCTGGATGTAGCGATTATTGGCGGCGGTAACGCGGGTATAACCTTGGCCTCAACACTATCCGCTCAACCCTCGCAATTAAAGACGCTAGTATTTGAACCTAAAACGCCTCAGCAGCGCGATTGCTGCTGGAGTCTTTGGGCAACCCCAGGCCAAAGTAAAAATTTAGATAAATCAATACTGGGTAAATGGGCGCAATGGCGCCTAATTGACGACTCTAGTGAGGTACTGCTTAAAAGCCACAACTACGAATATATCACCCTCAGTGCGGAAAGATATCTACAGCACTGCGAAGATAGTTTGGCGGGCTCGGTTGGCATCCAGCGTTGTGCCGTCGACCAACTGAGTCAAGGCTCTGGGAGCGTTGTATTCCAAGCGGGTGGGCAAAGCTATACAGCAAAAAACCTGTTTGATAGTCGACCGCCTGTTGTTGCCAGTAATAGTCTGCGTCAGCATTTCATGGGCTGGGAAATTCGCACAAAAACTCGAATAAGTGAAACTGACATTGCCACCTTAATGGATTTTCGTGTCGACCAATCTCGGGGCTTGCATTTTATCTATGCCCTACCCTTTTCTGACCATCATCTGTTTATCGAGTCGACCATGATCTCTAAGACTCTAGAAGATAAGCAGTGGTATCGAGATGCCATCAGCCACTGGTTGCAGCGGCACGGCATCGAGGTTGATGAACTACTCAGGGAAGAAATCGGTGTGATACCTATGGAAGAGATTCCACACACTGCCCTAACGTCAGCCTCCATAGGAGCCGCCAGTGGTGCCGTGCGACTCTCATCAGGCTATGCGTTTGCGGCGATTCAAGCACAAATGACAAGGCTTGCCGGGGGTATTGCTACGGGTGATTATTCAGTACCTAAGCCCACATCAAGTTATCTTAGCGCCATGGATAGAGTATTTAATGGAGTTCTGCTGTCGCGACCCGATCTCGCTGTGGATATTTTTATGAGTACCGGGCGAGCTCTTAATGGCGATCAGTTCGCACGGTTTATGCTCGGCTCTGCGAGCTTATGGGAATGGATTAAAGTAATTTCCGCAATGCCAAAACGAGTATTTATTCGTCAAGTTTGCGCTCAGGTATTTGGTCATGACTAGCCTAGACTATATCGCCATAGCCGCGGTATTGATAATCGGGGTGCCCCACGGGGGCTTAGACGGTGCATTGGCGCGTCGCGTCGGCTGGGCGCCCAATCTTGCTGGCTGGCTTACATTTCATATTGCTTATTTAGCAATATCGGCATTAGTTACCATCATTTGGTGGTGGTTTCCAGCCACCAGCTTAGGTGTTTTTTTACTCATCTCTGCAGTGCACTTTGGTGTCAGTGACATTCGCCACATTATGCAGTTGGGGAAGAATCACTGGCTACCCGTGCTGGCGCATGGTGGATTGGTAGCGATTGCAATACCGGCTTTTCATACAGAGGAAGTTGTCGCTATTTTTGCCATCTTGGTGGGGGATTCCGGTGCTCAGAGTTTAATCTCAATAATTGAGACTGCATTAAAGCCATATTTGATGATAGTGACCACTTACTTTCTTTACAGTATCAGAGCAGATGAATGGCGAATCACAGCTGCTAATCTTGTTGTATTGCTCCTAATCGCCTACTGGGCAGCACCTCTAGTAAGCTTTGCTGTGTATTTTTGCCTATGGCACAGTCGCTCACATACTCTGCGTATATGGCACAGTATCGATGCCATCCATAGACCCCGTTGCTTGCTAGAAGCTGCTGCATACAGCATCCTGGCATGGCTCACTGCTGCTGTATGTTTTTGGTATTTTAAAATGACACCTGATGCTGCACTGATACAATTGACCTTTATTGGTTTGGCCGCTCTGACGGTACCTCATATGCTCTTAGTCGATTTCGCTGACTCAAAACTTCATAGGTTAATGGCATGACAGACATTAGCAATCGTAAAGACGACCATATTTCATTAGCCATGAACGCTGAGCACCAAGGTGTCGCTGCATCGGGTTTTGATCAGATCTGCTTTGAACACAACCCCTTGCCTGAACTAGCGCTTAATGAGATTTCTACTCAGACACAATTTTTAGGTGTCGAGTTGTCTGCACCCATTATTATTGGCGCTATGACCGGAGGTTGCGACAACGGTGATATGATTAACCAGCACCTTGCTGAAGCCGCCGAACACTGCAATATACCCATGGCACTTGGCTCTCAGCGTGCTGCCCTTGAACTAGGGCTAGAGCAAAACGTACGACGGTGGGCTCCTAATGCGATTATCTTGAGCAACCTGGGTGCCACCCAATTGCAACAGCATGGTACTGACTTTGCGCAACGCGCCGTAGATGCAGTCCGTGCCAATGCCCTGATGATTCATCTGAATCCTCTGCAGGAACTTATTCAACCTAAGGGTGATCGTAACTGGAATAAAGTGCTAGAGGCTATTCAGCAGTGCTGCGAAGATTTGTCCGTTCCAGTCATTGTTAAAGAAGTTGGTTCCGGAATCGGCCCCAGTGCTGCCGGCAAACTAATTGATGCGGGCATCGCCTGGATTGAAGTAGCGGGACGCGGCGGTACTAGCTGGGCAAGTATTGAAATGGCGCGTAATGAGTCTATAAGAGAGCGGCAAATTGCCGAGCCCTTTCTCAACTGGGGAATGGATACAGTCGCTTTGATTCCAAGGCTTAAACAGCTCGATAACAACCTCAAATTAATAGGTTCTGGCGGCGTTCGGCATGGTTTGGATATTGCACGTTGTATCCGACTAGGCGCTCAGATGACCGCTCTAGCTCAACCCTTTTTAGAGCCCGCGTTGCAATCAACAGAGGCGGTTGTTGAGAAAATATCAATATTGTCTGAGCAATTGCGTTGGGCAATGTTTCTCACCGGCAGTCAAAATCTTGACCGATTAACTGTTGCACCGCTGATAACAAGCTAAAGCCACGAAACGTATTTGTAGTGACCAGTGATTGAATGCCAGCGCTCAGGCTTAAACGCTAAAGAACCATATTCAGAATAAATCAACTCGATTGAATAAAACAACTAGACCGAGACTTAATCTTAGGCATAAACTAGCCTCCAAGATGTAGTCAGCGTATAGATGCCATCTATGACATTAATAGTTTAATTTCTAAATTAAATAAATGCAAGTGGTTATCATTTGCATTTGAAAAAATTATAAATATGTAATACCCGGCAGGTCTCTAATAGTTAACATCGCTCTTTCTTACAAAAGAGCGGGCACATGAGGTGATAAAGATGAGTAATGATACACAAGGCAAATGCCCCGTCATGCACGGTGGATTAACAAGCAATAGTTCAAGCGGAACCAGTAATCGCGACTGGTGGCCCAATCAGTTAAATTTAAGTATTCTTCACCAGCACGATCAAAAGTCTAATCCTATGGATGAAGATTTTGATTACAGTGAAGAATTCAAGAAACTTGACTATGCAGAGCTAAAACAAGACCTGCACGACCTAATGACAGACTCTCAAGACTGGTGGCCAGCAGACTATGGTCACTATGGCCCATTTTTCATCCGTATGACCTGGCATGTTGCCGGAACCTACAGAACGGGTGATGGGCGCGGGGGCGGCGGCACTGGTGCACAACGTTTTGCACCACTCAATAGCTGGCCTGATAACGGCAATCTCGACAAAGCCAGACGACTTCTGTGGCCTGTTAAGCAAAAGCATGGCAACAAAATAAGTTGGGCAGATCTGCTTATTCTTACGGGTAATGTCGCTATCGAATCTATGGGTGGCAAAACCTTTGGTTTTGGTGGTGGACGTCCTGACATCTGGGCCCCAGAAGAAGATATTTATTGGGGTGCAGAAACCGAGTGGCTGGATAACAAACGTTACACCGGCGAGCGCGAACTGGAAAATCCATTAGCGGCAGTGCAGATGGGTCTAATCTACGTCAATCCAGAAGGACCGGATGGCAACCCAGATCCACTACTCAGTGCTTTCGATGTGAGAGATACGTTTGCTCGAATGGCAATGAACGATGAAGAAACTGTAGCCCTAGTGGCTGGCGGCCATACCTTTGGTAAAGCACACGGTGCTGGCGATGCCGGACTTGTTGGCGTTGAACCTGAAGGCGGACCTATTGAAGATATGGGCTTTGGCTGGAAGAGCACGCACGGCTCCGGCCAAGGCAGTGACACAATCACTAGTGGCTTTGAAGGTGCTTGGACTGCCAACCCCACTACTTGGGACAACGGATACTTTGATCTTCTTCTTGGCTACGAGTGGGAGCTAGTGAAAAGCCCTGCAGGTGCGCAGCAATGGCACCCAATTAATCCAGCTGAAAAAGATCTGGCACCAGATGCCGAAGATGCATCTAAGCGCGTGACTACATTCATGACCACCGCTGATATCGCCATGCGTGAAGATCCTGCCTACCGCGCAATTTCTGAGCGGTTCCACAAAAACCCTGATCAATTTGCAGACGCCTTTGCGCGCGCTTGGTTCAAGTTGCTGCACAGAGATATGGGCCCCATTGCTCGCTATCTTGGCCCAGAAGTACCTGCCGAAGAACTCATTTGGCAAGACCGCGTGCCTCATGGTGCGGCAGACTATGATGTTGATGCCGTTAAGGCGAAGATTGCCGCTAGCGGTTTAAGTGTTCAAGAAATGGTTGAAACTGCTTGGGCAAGTGCCTCTACTTATCGTGGTTCAGATATGCGTGGTGGCGCTAACGGCGCACGTATTCGTCTTGCACCGCAAAAAGACTGGGCAGCAAACAAGCCAGAGCAACTCTCTAAAGTATTAGCCGTTCTAGAAGCTATAGCTGCAGAGTCTGGCGCCTCGATTGCCGATGTCATTGTACTGGCCGGTAATGTTGCCATTGAACAAGCATCTGGCGCTAGTGTTCCATTTGCTCCTGGCAGAGGTGATGCTTCACAAGAGCAAACCGATGTTGAGTCATTTGATGTACTCGAGCCTAATGCTGATGGCTTCCGTAACTACCTGAAGAAAATGTATTCAGTTAGTGCTGAAGAAATGATGCTCGATAAAGCACAACTCCTTGGTTTAACCGCTAAAGAGATGACCGTGCTGGTTGGTGGGCTTAGATCTCTGGGCATTAGTGCAGATGATCGCGGCGTGTTTACCGACAACCCCGGTACACTTAGCAATGACTTCTTCGTCAACTTGCTAGACATGGGTGTTGCTTGGGAGACCACTGGAGGCAATAGCTACCAGGGAACTGATCGCGCTAGCGGTGAGAAGGTAAGAACCGCATCAAGAGCTGATCTTGCCTTTGGTTCTAACTCTCAACTTCGTGCAATCTGTGAGGTCTATGCCACAGCAGACGCAAAAGCAAAATTTGAGAAAGACTTTATTGCCGCTTGGAATAAGGTAATGAATGCTGATCGGTTTGACTTAGCGTAACGTTGTAAGGCTATAACGAAAAGGGCTTGGTTAACCTTAGTTACCAAGCCCTTTTTTGTGGGTTAAGCAAAACCTAAACACCCCGCTGACTAATTATCTCATCAGGACGCTAAATAATTTGGGTTTTGCGCTCGGCCCAATACTTATCTTTAAGAAGACGCTTATAGAGTTTGCCGGTAGGATGACGAGGCAACTCCTTATCAAAATCGATAGACTTAGGGCATTTTATTTTGGCTAAGTCCTGTTGGCAAAATGCCATCAGTTCTTGCTCAAAATCTGGCCCCACATCAGCCCAGTCCATTGGCTCAACAACGGCTTTAACCTCTTCTCCGAACTCATCGTTGGGCACGCCAAACACCGCAACATCAGCCACCCTAGGGTGCATGATTAAGCGATTTTCCGCTTCTTGAGGATAGATATTTACACCACCTGAAATAATCATAAAGGCTTTACGATCAGTCAGGTACAAGAATCCCTCTTCATCTAAATGGCCAATATCACCCAAGGTGGTCCAGCCTTTTGGATGTTTAGACTCTTGGGTTTTTTGCGGGTCATTGTAATATTCGAACACAGGGCCATCGGCAAAATAAATAGTGCCTGCCTCTCCAACAGCAACGTCCTTACCCTCATCATCGCAAATATGTAAAACACCCACTATAGCCTTGCCAACACTACCTCTATGGGCCAACCATTCAGCAGAGTTAATGGCGCAAAAGCCGTTACCCTCAGAGCCTGCGTAATATTCAAAAATAACCGGACCCCACCAATCAATCATTTTTTCCTTGATCTCTATTGGGCAAGGCGCCGCTGCATGTATTGCAACCTGGAGAGACGAGACATCGTATTTAGTGCGCACTTGCTCCGGTAATTTCAACATTTTTACGAACATTGTTGGTACCCATTGGCTATGGGTGATCTGATATTTTTCAATTAGACGCAGAGCTTCTTGGTCGTTAAAGTCTTCCATTACGACACTGGTGCCACCAAAGAGTAGTGTCACAAGGTTATAACGTAGGGGCGCTGCGTGATAAAGCGGTGCGGGAGATAAATAGATGGTTTCACTACCAAACCCGTAGAGCCCCTTCGACAGCAACACTAAGTTAGACGACTCATCGCCCACGTTCATATCTGGCAAAGGAATTTTAACGCCCTTGGGTTTTCCTGTAGTCCCGGAGGAGTACAGCATATCAATACCCGCGGCCTCATCAGTAATCGGCTGCTGCGGCATCTGATCACGCAAAGCCTCGTAACTCTCGTAGCCATTTACAGTGCCATTAACCATTAATCTAGATTCAACGAGAGGCATATCACTCAATAATTCAGACGCGAGTTCGGCTTTCACAAAAGAACTAATGAACAACTTTGCACCACAGTCGTTAATAATGTACGCGGCTTCGGTAACCGTTAGCCTTGAACTAATGGCGGTATAAAACAAGCCAGACCGCGCAGCCGCCATACAAATCTCAAGAAACCGGGCATTATTCTCCATCAGCAGCGCGATATGATCGCCGGTTTTTAAACCCAGTGATCTAAACAATTGCGAGGTTTGGCAACTTCTATCATTGAGTTGCCGATAAGTGGTTATTTCACCGCTGCCCGCCATTATGTAAGCTGGTTTATTGGGTGTCTGCTTTGCAAGGTCACCAATGTACATTTAAGAACTCCGTTAGAGGTTTAATACAACAATCAGAATAAGCAGAAAATTAAATCACTATTTGCCACCACACTGCAAATAAAGCGTTAACATTGCTTGAGGATCGCCTGTTAAGGTCGACATTAGAGGTAGTTTTCGCTACTGTCTAGGCCGTTAATCTATTCATTCGGAGTCTTCTATTGAGCAATATAATTACTGAGGTTGTGGCTGGTATTGGGCAAATTACCCTTGACCGTCCGGCAGCACTAAACGCGTTAAGTTTGGATATGGTGCGCGATTTGACCTGCATCCTAAAAACGTGGCGTGAAGACCCTTCCGTTGAAGCGGTTGCGATACGCGGCTCTAACAAACATGGTCCGTTTGGAGCCTTTTGTGCGGGGGGCGACATTCGCTTTTTCCACACGGCGGGTATTGCTAATGATCCTGATCTTGAGGCGTTTTTTACTGAAGAGTACCGACTTAACCATCTAATTTTTACCTACCCAAAGCCTTACATTGCCTTTATGGATGGCATTGTGATGGGCGGAGGTATGGGCCTCTCTCAAGGGGCGTCGCTACGCATCATTACCGAGCGTACTAAAATTGCTATGCCAGAAACTAACATTGGCCTCTTCCCTGACGCTGGTGGCGGTTATTTTTTACCCAAGTGCCCGGGCTATAGCGGCGAATACTTAGGTCTGACAGGAAAGGTGTTGGTTGGCACTCAGGCGCTAGCGGTTAATTTAGCCGACCGAGCAATTAATAGCGACAACCTGGCCGATTACTGGGACAGCCTAACCAATAACGAGATGATGACTGTTACTCAGCGTATTACGCGCCTACACAGTGTCATTGATAGTGCCAAAATACCGGAAGACGATAGTTGGTTGAGCCCTGAGATGGATGAGGCTTTTAACTTCGACACCCCCGCTGAAATCATGCATGCACTAAAAGCAAGCGGCTCGCCCTGGGCTATTGAAACCCTTGAAACCCTAGAGAAACGCTCGCCCCTCATGTTGCATGTGTCTCTGCGGCAAATTCGCTTGGGCCGCCATATGAGCCTTGCCGATGAGTTGCGACTTGAGCGCACATTGGTACAACACTGCTTTTATACTAACCATCTTGACCGTTCTGGCGCTCAGACTGAAACCGTTGAAGGGATTCGAGCATTGGCGGTAGATAAAGATCATAGTCCAGTGTGGAACCCAGCACGTATCGAAGAGGTCACACCCGCGATGGTAGATCCTTTTTTTGAGAGCCCTTGGGCACAAGAAGATCATCCTTTGGCCGATCTCGACTAGGACTTAACATGACAGCGCCCTATTTAAATAAGACTCTCACATGAGCAAAGAACGCAGCCGCGCAATTATTATTGGTTCTGGTTTTGGCGGTCTATCCCTAGGCTTGCGCCTGCAAAGTCTTGGCTTTGACACTACCATTGTTGAAAAACTCGATGGCGCCGGTGGCCGCGCCTATGTGAAAAAGGTCAATGGTTTTACCTTTGATATGGGTCCTACAGTGATTACTGTGCCGCACTTTATTGAGGAATTATTTGCACTGGATCGTGACAGTGACAACCTAGATCAACCAGACTTCCCCGCGCATATTCTCAATGGCGAGCAAAAGCCCGGTATCGCAACGGCGAAGTATGCAGAAATTGTGCCTATCAAGCCGTTCTATCGTATTTACTTTGATGACAAAAGCTACTTTGACTACGACGGCGACCCAGTGAGCACTCGTGAGCAAATTAGTCAAATTGCCCCTGAAGATTTAGACGGTTATGAGCGCTTTCACAAAGATGCCGAGGCTATATTTAAGCGCGGCTTTTTGGAGTTAGGCTATACCTTCTTTAATGACGCCCCCACTATGCTGCGGGTATTGCCGGACCTGCTAAAACTCGACGCGGTACGCAGTCTCTTCTCGTTTACCAGCCGTTACTTTAGCAGTGACAAACTGCGCCAAGTGTTTAGCTTTGAAACCTTATTAATTGGCGGTAACCCACTCGCCGTGCCCGCTATTTACGCAATGATTCACTTCGTTGAAAAAACCTGGGGCGTGCACTATGTTATGGGCGGCACCGGTGCATTGGTGCAGGGCATGGTCAAGAAATTCGAAGAAATGGGTGGCAAAATACGCTACCAAGCAGAGGTTGTCAGCATTGATGTGGCAGACCGTAAAGGCTGGTTTAAAAAACCCGTTATTAAAGGCTTAACGCTTGCCAATGGCGAGGTACTAACAGCCGATGCAGTCATTAGTAATGCTGATTATGCCCATACCTATATGACACTAATCGACCCTAAGCATCGTCGTTGGAACCCCGATTGGCGTGTGCGCAACATGCATTATTCTATGTCACTGTTGGTCGTTTATTTTGGTTTTAAAGACAGTGGTAACCTAGACCTAAGACACCATAATATTATTCTTGGGCCACGGTATGAAGAGCTGTTAACCGATATTTTTAAACGCAAAATATTGGCCAGCGATTTTAGTCAGTACCTGCACGTACCAACCATTACCGACCCAGGCCTTGCGCCCGACGGTCACCACGCTGCCTATACCCTCATACCTGTGCCTCACAATGGCAGCGGCATTGACTGGTCGATTGAAGGCCCTAAATTAACTGACACAGTGCTGCGATTTCTTGATGATGAGGGCTATATCCCCGGTCTAATGGACAACTTAGTGCACAGTGAATTTGTCACCCCAGATTATTTTGAAACCACCTTAAATAGTCACTTGGGTAATAGCTTCGGTGTTGAACCTCGCCTAACTCAGTCGGCGTTCTTTAGGCCGCACAACCGGTCAGAAGATATTAATGGTTTGTATCTGGTGGGGGCTAGCTCGCAACCCGGCGCAGGTACACCGAGTGTCATGATGTCCGCAAAAATGACTGCACGCGCTATTGCCGAGGACTTTTCCGCTACCATTAGCCAATGGCGAGACGAGTAAACTATGTCTTTTGAACTACTCGAAGAATTAGTCACCTGTCCCTTTTGCTGGGAGAGCATTACTCTGTTAATTGATCCATCAGAGTCGCAAACCTACACCGAAGACTGCTTTGTGTGCTGCCGGCCTATACTGGTTAATACTGAGATTCAAGGTGATGACGTTCAAGTGAATATTACCCAGGAAGATCTTGGTTTTTAGCTCATTGAGCCTGCCCTCTTCCCATTTCTACTTAAATCCGTTTGAATGGAGACGCTAGACGGGAATTCACTGGTTAGGAGCTAAGGATGAGGCATTTATATTTAGTTGTTTTACTCGCACTACTCGCACTACTCGCAGGCTGCAATAAGGACACTGGTAAAGCCATTCAGGCGCAAAAAACGATTTACTCTGGTGGTGACATTATCACCATGAACGGCTCCTCGCTTGAGTATGCAGAGGCAGTGGTGATCGACCAAGACAAAATTGTTTTTGTCGGCACAAGAGCCGAGGCTAATAAAAATTATCCCAAGTCCAAGCACCGTCTTCTTAATGGCAGAACTATGATGCCTGGGTTTATTGAGCCCCATGTGCATGCGTCTCTCGCGGCAACTATACTCCCCAACGAAATAATTGCCCCCTATGACTGGGCCTTACCCGGTGAAACCAAGCAAGGTGTCACTGGGCACGATGCTTATATGCAACGTCTAACTGAGTCTGTTACAGCCAAAGCAACTACGGATAAAATCTTCTTTGTGTGGGGTTACCACCAACTTTGGCACGGTGACCTGTCTCGATCACTATTAAATGGCATTTCAACCAAGCAACCTATTGCGGTGATCCATAGATCCTTTCATGAGATTTACCTCAATGATGCCGCCATTGCCGCCATGAACATTACTGAGGATGACTTCAGCAACAACCCACAAGTTGATTGGGCCAAGGGTCATTTTTATGAAGGCGGATGGATGGCGCTGGCTCCAAGGATGGCGCCACTGATGCTGGATAGCAGTAGCTATATGAAAGGCTTGGGTATGATGACTCAGCTAATTAGAAAAAATGGGATTACCACCATTGCTGAACCGGGATTTCCTAGCGTTAGTTTTGAGGGTGAATATGCTCTTTTAAAAGCCGAGATGGCGAAAAACCCACCTTTCGATGTTTACTTGATTCCCAATGGGACCCAACTCGCGTCCATGAAAGGCGGCAACCAAGCGGCACTTGCCTTTATTAAAACGCTACCCAACTACAGCACTGATAACATTACCTTTTTACCCAATCAGGTAAAACTGTTCTCTGATGGGGCGATTTATTCCCAATTAATGCAGATGAAAGATGACTACACCGACGGCCATCATGGCGAGTGGATGACGCCATTAACACTGTTACAACAACAAATGAGCCTCTACTGGAACCAAGGTTACAAACTGCATATACATGCCAATGGCGACAAAGGCATTCAACAGGTTCTGGATTTTGCCGCCGCTGACCAGCAAACCAATCCGCGTGAGGACCATCGTCTAACACTACATCACATGGGCTACTTTACCGACGCCATGGCCCAGCAAATTGCCGACATGGGTGTGGAAGCGTCAGTTAACCCCTACTATTTATGGGCGCTAGCAGACAAGTACTCTGAACACGGTTTAGGGCCAGAGAGAGGTGAGAATTTAGTCGCTTTAAACTCCCTCGCCAAACGGAACGTACCAACCTCCTACCACTCAGACTTTGCCATGGCACCCATTGAGCCACTGACCCTTGCATGGACTGCCATTAACCGCATAACCTCTGGCAAAAATAAGGTATCTCAGGACCAACGTGTTGATACGTATACCGCTATGAAGGCCATTACTATTTCTGCAGCAAGAACGCTAAATCTGGAGAATGATATTGGCTCTATTGAAGCAGGAAAAACCGCCAACTTTACCATTCTCAAAGAAAACCCCTTCAAAGTTGACCCTATGCTAATCAAAGATATAACGGTTTTAGCGACGGTTTACAAAGGTAAATTGCATGTTAACAAGGCGGCTAATTTGAAAAAATCAGGCTTATCTGTGGGACTGATCCGTCCCGGGCGTTTATTTTAATCAATGGGCATTCTTAAAAAAGTAGATTAATTGCCTGCGGAACACACCGCGTCTCGATATGGTTAGTAAATAATCCATTAAAACATTAGGTTACGCAAAAGGTCTCTACCTCCACTTTTACCCCCGCAACTAGCATGATCGGAATCATACCCTGAGCCTATTCCAGTAGTCTTAGCAAACCAATTAAATAATCTCGTCGTAACATACTAGTAATCCACACGGCCAAGGAGAAATTTTTGAGGCCTTAAATTCAAATAGTTAACACGGAAAGCCCTATGAAATTTTCAAAGTTGCTTGTTTTAATATTCTCTAGTCTTTTGATCCTGCAAGGTTGCGGGAGTGGTACTAAACACGAGGTTACTCCAACACCGGTTGCACCAGCTGATCCACAAAGCATTGTGGACGTTGCTACCGCCAATGGTAGTTTCACAACTCTGGTTGCTGCACTTGAGGCCACAGGCTTAGATGTGACCCTAAGCGACATGGACAGTAAGTTTACTGTCTTTGCCCCAACCGATGATGCTTTTGCATTATTAGGTCAGGACGTTATCGATGCTCTTTTGGCCGACACAGATACCTTGAGTGACATTCTCACTTATCACGTTATTTCAGGCGAAGTTGACTCAAGCGCCGCAATATCAAGCGCTGGCTCTCTTGTTGAAATGGTCAATGGAGATTCAATCGGTTTGTCTTTGGACGGCGATAATCTTTTAGTCAACACTGCCACTGTAATTTTGGTTGATGTGGCCGCAGACAACGGTGTAATACACGTAATTGATGCTGTACTAACGCCTCCTGCAGACAAAGGATCGCCCACCATGAACATTGTGGACACCGCAGTTGCAGCTGGAGACT
>CAJJAU010000087.1 GCA_905182275.1 gamma proteobacterium HTCC2207 | reverse complement strand
CGGTTAAACCCACCAAAAATTCAGTTGCTGAACTTAAAAAGTTTTTCATGTTTTACCCCTTATCTAATTTTAGTTATTTAAAGTATGAATGCATGGTGCGTTTACCAGCAAACATATCGAACATATCACGTTAGTTGCATTGATTAAAAGCCCATAAATCATTGATTTCTATACTAAAAAGCATACTTTCTGCCTTTTTAAAGTACTATTTAGTGAACATCTAACTTTTTATTTGGCCAATTTCCGTTAGAATGGCGTCTCTAATACTGTAGCGCAATATGGCGCTCCAAGCAGCTAACAAGAGTCACTAAATATTCCTATGGCACAATACGTTTATACAATGAATCGGGTGAGTAAGGTCGTTCCGCCCAAACGAGAGATTCTTAAAGATATTTCACTGTCTTTCTTTCCAGGCGCTAAAATAGGTGTATTAGGGCTTAATGGCTCCGGAAAATCAACATTATTGAAAATAATGGCGGGGATAGACAAAGAGTTTCAGGGTGAAGCACGACCGATGCCAGGGATTAAAATCGGCTATCTTGCTCAAGAGCCCCTACTGGATCCTGAGAAGGATGTTAGAGGCAATGTCGAAGATGGTATGCGCGAAGCAGTCGATGCTCTAAAAGACCTCGATCAAGTGTATTTAGACTATGCGGAACCGGATGCCGACTTTGACGCTTTAGCTAAAAAACAGGGTGATTTAGAGGCTATTATCGAATCTTGGGACGCCCACAACCTAGATCATGCTCTGGACATTGCTGCCGGCGCGCTCCGATTACCCCCTTGGGATTCTGATGTAACCTCTCTTTCCGGTGGTGAAAAACGTCGTGTCGCTCTGTGCAGGCTTCTGCTATCAAGGCCTGATATGCTACTTCTCGATGAACCGACCAACCATTTAGATGCTGAGTCAGTCTATTGGCTGGAAAAATTTCTCGAAGAATACGCAGGGACTGTTGTTGCCGTTACTCACGATAGATACTTTTTAGATAATGTCGCTGGCTGGATACTTGAACTAGATCGAGGTCGTGGCATCCCTTATGAAGGCAATTACTCTGCCTGGCTAGAAGGTAAAAATCGACGTTTAGCCACTGAATCTAAACAAGAAATATCACGTCAGAAAGCAATTAAGCAGGAACTCGAGTGGGTTAGACAAAATCAAAAAGGCCGCCAAGCGAAAAATAAAGCCCGAATTGCTCGATTTGACGAGCTTAATTCTCAAGAGTTTCAGTCACGCAATGAAACTAATGAAATATATATCGCACCCGGTGAACGCCTCGGCGACAAGGTCATTATTTTAGACAAAGTCAGCAAAGGCTATGGCGATGAACTGTTAATTGACCAATTGTCATTATCGATTCCAAAAGGATCTGTGGTCGGTATCATTGGCGGCAACGGTGCGGGTAAATCGACCTTATTCCGCATGATTGCCGATATAGAGAAGCCAGATAGTGGAACAATTAGTCTCGGCGAGTCTGTAAAGGTTGCTTATGTCGAACAGACGAGAGACTCACTCAACGATAACCACACCGTTTGGGAAGCTATATCTGGCGGTCACGATATATTGAAGATCGGGAGTTATGAAGTCTCCTCACGCGCTTATGCCGGTCGCTTCAACTTTAGAGGTAACGACCAACAAAAGCGTGTAGGCGAACTATCCGGCGGTGAGCGAGGTCGTTTGCACCTTGCCAATACTCTTAAACAAGGGGCCAACGTTTTACTCTTGGATGAGCCTTCAAATGACTTGGATATTGAAACATTACGAGCGCTTGAGGAAGCAGTACTGTCTTTCCCTGGCTGTGTGCTGGTAATCTCTCACGATCGTTGGTTCTTAGATCGTATTACCACTCATACACTTGCTTATGAAGATAATGGAGAAGTGGTATTTTTTGAAGGCAGTTACAGCGAGTATCATGAAGACTTTGTAAAACGTAACGGTGGAGATGCTCAACCAACACGAGTAAAGCATAAGCGTCTAAAGACTTAATCCCCAACAAGATAAGAGCGAATTATGAGCAGTATTTGGCATCACACGCCCAACCCATCGTTGATGGATAAAATGAGTGAAGGCACCATTGACCAACACTTGGGCATTAAAATCACCGAGGTTGGTGATGACTACCTAATAGGTACAATGCCGGCAGATAGCAGGACATTTCAACCTTATGGTATCGTTCATGGCGGTGCGAATGTGGTTTTGGCTGAAACTCTGGGCTCCATGGCTGGCGCTCACGTTATTGATAGTGAGCACTACCTTTGTATGGGCCAAGAGGTTAGTGCCACGCATCTGCGGCCAGTATCCTCTGGCTTGGTGACCGGCACAGCGCGACCCATTCATTTGGGGAGGCGCTCCCATGTTTGGGAGATTCGCCTAACCAATGACCAAGGTAAGCTCAGTTGTATCGCGAAGTTAATCTTGGCCATTGTCCCTAAGAAAACTGACTAAATTACTGACCTAACGAGCTCGGCTTTTCTACTTTAAATACATTTATTTCAATAAAGAAGAACGCCAGTAACCACAGAAAACTGTCCCAAAAGTCTAAGGCATCGCCAAGAAAACCCCAGTAAGTTGCGGCTCCAAGTAATATACCGTAAAGGACGAATTTAATATTTTTGCTGACCGAAACAACCAAACCCTGAAAACGGTTTTTCTGCTGTAACCTGATATCTACTTCCAGAACAATCACCACGGCGATCCATGTAAAAGAGTTGATCACATCAACCAGTCCCAGCCAATGAATGGCAGACCATTGATCAGCAGTACCAATAATATTTTGTTCATTAAGTTGAAATAAAGTTTGGTCAGTTAGGACGCCGCAATTATCCATGGAGAGCACAGGGTACTGATCCAAGGTGTCTATGATAGAGAAATCTTGCCCCACTAGACTGCATATGGCATCCACTTCAAAAGGGCTAATTCCGTTAATAAACAGCATCTTTGTAAAGTAGCCATAAAACGCGTATCCAATAAAACCATAACTAAATGCACGTATTAGCGAGAAGCTCACTCGCACACTAGGTCGAGCCAATGTTTGTGGCTCAAATACAGAGGTCGTAAGTTCAAATAGCAATAACAATAAAACCCAAGCTGCAGTATCGATGGTCGCCGCATAGCCTTGAATAATGTCATCCAAATTCATACCCTGACTAAAGGTCTGCTGAATTGCGAGGGATTCCTCTTGAAAGAACAAAAAAATATTTAACGTTAAAAGCCCATAAATACTGTATTTGAATGCTCTGTACATTACGTTTGCTAAACTCAGTGACTCAGTTGACATAACTCTCCCAAAAAAAACCGTTTTTTCGTTAGCTGCAGTTTACATAGCAATCAACTAAGTGGAATAGTCATTTCTATTAAATTGGTACTCTGTTGTCGAATAAATCTGCGACATTCGGTTTGAATAAATGGGCTGTCCTGTCTTCACCCCTGCACAATGAGTAGCTACGCACAATAAATAAACGCGCCAACGCCCTATCTAGGTGCAATCGCACCTTTTCGGCACAGTTATTGCTTTACTTAATTAGCAAAGTAGCCAACACCATAGACTTTCAGTATTTTTGAGTGATAGTGGTGCGCTTTTTTATTGCAATCATAATTACGCACTTCTTTGGTGCTTATACCTAGGGGAAACATATGCTCTCTCAAACTCGGCGGTCTAATCTAGCCGTAATAACAATGATGCTTCTTATCTTACCCATACAAGCATTTTCTGACGATTTAAATGCGGCAAATACTTCATGGGTTCTTACCTCCACCGCTCTCGTTTTGTTTATGACGATCCCTGGCCTCTCTTTGTTTTACGGAGGCCTCGTTCGCTCTAAAAATGTTTTATCGGTACTTATGCAGTGCTTTGCTATTACCTGCTTGGCCTCCATTATTTGGTTTGCCTTCGGTTACAGCCTCGCCTTCGGCGATGGTGGATCAATGAATGCCTACATTGGTAATCTAGATAATATTTTTCTGGGTAAGCTAACCGAAGACAGTATGGCTGGTGACATACCAGAATCAGTATTTGCGATGTTCCAAATGACGTTTGCAATCATTACTCCTGCACTAATTGTCGGTGCATTTGCCGAAAGAATGCGTTTTAGCGCAATGCTGCTGTTCAGCGGTCTTTGGTTAGTGGCGGTCTATGCGCCAATAACACATTGGGTGTGGGGTGGCGGATGGCTTGGCGAGATGGGCTTGCTTGATTTTGCTGGCGGTACTGTTGTTCATATTACCGCCGGTGTCGGTGCTCTGGTTGCTGCATTAGTCTTGGGTAACCGCAAAGGTTTTCCAAGACAGGCAATGCCTCCTCACAACCTTACAATGACCGTTACCGGTGCAGGTATGCTCTGGGTCGGATGGTTTGGTTTTAATGGCGGTTCTGCGCTGGCAGCCAATGGTGATGCTGGCATGGCTATGCTGGTTACTCATATATCCGCTGCTGCCGGCTCCCTCTCTTGGATGATGATGGAATGGACTAAACATGGTAAGCCCTCTGTTCTAGGAATTGTTACAGGTATGGTTGCAGGTCTTGGCACTATTACCCCCGCATCTGGATTTGTTGGTCCTGCGGGCGCATTAGTCATTGGTTTCAGTGCTGGCATTATCTGTTACTACGCTACTCAGGCAATAAAACAACGTTTTCAAATTGATGATTCTCTAGATGTTTTCCCCGTCCACGGCGTTGGCGGCATGTTGGGCACGCTTCTGGCGGGTATTTTTGCGTCAGATGCACTGGGCGTGTTTAGCGGCCAAGGCTACAACGAAGGAATGGATATGGTCAGCCAGGTCTCAGTTCAATTAGTCGGAATTATTGCAACCTTTGCCTATACCGCTGTAATTACCTATGCGCTCTTGAAACTCGTGGATAAACTGTTAGTATTACGGGTAGATGAGGAAGGCGAGATGAGAGGTTTAGATCTTGTTGAGCATGATGAGAGAGGGTATGACTTATAATAATAAGATAAGCGTTGTATAGGAAAAAGCCGGCACACTACTGCTTTAAAATAGAAAAATATGCGGAGTGGCCAATGGCATTAAGCCGCTGACAATGTCAGCGGCTTTTTTATTGCCTGTCTAATTTTGCCCGCTTAAATTGTACCTGGCACAGCTAATCGTTTGGTCTCGCGCTATCTAGGTGGGCGCACATCAAAGCAGCCCCATCAAGAATACGCGCTGAATGGCGCTGCATAAGATCAGATGGAATCAGGTAAATATGCTTATTAATAACGGCGGATATCCCACTCCATTGCTGCCAACTCTCAAATCGCTTGGGCTCATCTTGTCGACTGCCACCAGCAATTATTACCTCGGGATCGGCCGCTACTACAGATTCAATATTTACATAGGGGACGAGTGGAATAGCATCGGAAAAAACATTTACACCACCACAAAGATTGATAATATCACTGACCATGTGTTCTCTATTTAAAGTAATCAGTGGCTCATCCCATATTTGATAGAACACTTTCACTACGGACTTACCGACCTGTGCTGTTCGCAGTTCTTTTAAGCGGAGGGAAAATGTAGCTGCCCGTTGCTCAGCCAGATCTCGATGGCCGCTAAGTTCACCGAACCTTCGAAATAGACTAGGAATCGCATCCATTTTTTTTGTTTCCACCACGAACACTGGAATATCCAACTTGCGCAATGGATCGATGATTTTATCGCCGTTACCTGACTGCCAGGCAATCACCAAATCAGGCTTTAAAGACAGTATTAGTTCATAGTTAGCTGCGGCATGATTATTAACCCTTAGAATGTCTTTGGCCGCTTCAGGATAGTTACTGTATTCATCCGCTCCAACTATTTGGTCACCAGCACCGATATAAAAAAGGACTTCGGTAATATTAGGCGCGAGACTAATAATTCGCTTTGCCGGTCCAGAAAGTTTGACCTGCTGCCCATTATCATCAACAACAATAACCTCAGCGGCAACGGTCACAGACAACCAAGCTAAGATAAACATTAGTACGCGCATTACGTAATCACCAGTGGTCGCTTTGTGATTGGATGTTCCGAGATAATTGCTTTCACACCGAATACATCCTCTATTAATGTCTCTGTTAACACCGCTTCCGAGCTACCTTGAGCCACAATAAGACCGCCATCGATGACCACTAGGTTATCAGCACAACGAGCGGCTAGATTTAGATCATGTACCACCATTACAACGCCGACACCTTTATTAGCGAGTTGGCGAACAATATCCAAGGTGAGCTTTTGATGGGAAAGGTCGAAGGCTGAAGTAGGTTCATCAAGCACTAAAAACTGGTCTCCCAATGCGCTGGACTGCCAAATTTGAGCTAACACTCGCGCCAATTGTACGCGCTGTTTTTCGCCCCCAGACATTTGCGTATAAAACCGACGCTGGAGATAGCTGGCGTCCACCCAATCAAGAGCCTCAGCAATAATTTGCTTGTCTTTAATAATCCCAGTCTGATGAGGAATGCGCCCCAAACCAACCACTTCATCTGCAGTAAAGGAAAAATTAAGCAATGTATGCTGCGGAAGTACCGCTAACATTTGTGCCTTTTCTAATGGCAACCATTGGGTGAGTAAGCGATTATTAAGATATACGGCTCCCTTAGTAGCAGGCATATCTCCCGTCAGGACCTTAAGTAAACTCGACTTACCTGCTCCATTTGGCCCGACAATGGCGGTGACCTTGCCCGCCTCAACCTCTAGACTGATATTGCGCAGCAGGTCAAAGCCCGATAAATGGAGAGAAATATCTTTAGCTAGCATAGTCACGGGCTAAAAATCCTTGCGTTGCTGCAACAGCAACACAACAAAGAATGGAGCCCCTAAAATAGCCGTGAGAATACCTGTCGGCAATTCAGCTGGAGTAACCACTACCCGTGCCAAGCTGTCGGCAATCACCAGCAATACGGCACCCGCTAATCCAGACGCGGGGATCAGCCAGCGATGATCAGGCCCAATCATTAGCCGTATAATATGCGGCATGATCAAACCAACAAACCCTACCAGCCCAGCAACTGCTACGGACACACCTACACCCAAAGCCGTCAAGACAATTAGTCGGCGCTTTACCCGCTGCACATTGATACCTAAGTGCCGAGCCTCGGATTCTCCTAACAGCAAAGCATTGAGCGCCTTGCTGTCACGTGGAAATAAACTCATCAATAGCACTGCTACCACACCCATAATAAATACTTTTAACCAACTAGCACCGCTGAGATTGCCCATCTGCCAAAGGCTAATCTGTCGCAACATATCATTATCAGAAAAATAACTGAGTAAACTGTTAAGGGCACCAGCCAAAGCACCTATGGCGATGCCGGCCAACAACATAGTAGTGACAGATGTGCCCAATCCTGAGGTCGCTAAACGATAGACCAGTAAGGTAGCCGTAAATCCGCCCACAAAAGCACCAATGGACACTAGTGAGAGCCCGACCAAAGCACCGCCTTGAATAGCGCCGCCAGCAGTCACAATCATTATGCTAGCGCCCACAGAGGCGCCGCTGGAAACTCCGATCAATGAGGGGTCGGCTAAGGGATTTCGAAATAGTCCCTGCATGACCGCCCCTGTGCTAGCTAATACAGCACCCACAAAAATAGCTAATAGAATTCGTGGCAGACGAATATCAAATAAGATGGTATCAATTTGAGTGCTAGAGGAATTTCCAAAAACAGCACTCAACGCCTCTACCCACGAAATACTAACGGTTCCCACAGTCAGGGAGAGAAGCGCCACAACTGGTAATAAAATTACCAGTATGCCGATTAGCCTTGCCGCGGAAAAATGACGCAATTAATAGTCCACGCCCTTGCGAGCCATAATTCCTGAGTGGTATGCATGCTTTATATCTTTGACTTCAGAGACGGTATCGACAAGATCTCTTATAGCGCTGCCACCACCTCGACCTGTGACCACAACACTTTGACTCTTAGGTCTATTTTTAATCGCAGACAGCACTTTTTCTTCATCAAGATATTTAAAACTTAACATATAAGTCAGTTCATCCATGACCACAAGGTGGTAGCTATCATCTCTGAGCATTGGTTCAACCACCGCCCAGGTCCGCTGTGCAGCAGCTATATCACCAGATCGGTCTTGAGTATCCCAAGTAAAGCCGGTGCCCATCTGATAAAAATCCACCTCAGGTAAATTATTCTTAAGATAAAGCTCTTCACCAGAAAGTTGCTCACCTTTTATGAATTGAACGACGCCGACCCGGTACCCATATCCCAGCGCACGCAACACCATGCCAAATGCCGAGCTAGTTTTGCCCTTGCCATCACCGGTCAACAAAATAGAAACACCACGCTCTTCGCTCGCCGCTGCGATACTGGCGTCAATCTTCTCTTTTTGCTTTTTCATCTTTTTTTGATGTCGCTGTTCTTTTTTAGTGTTTTCGTCTTCCATCTGTTTAAACCTTAGGTATTAAATTGAATTGCTGAGGGTAATCCCTCGGGCAGAGAATGAATTTCAGGGTGTAAGGTGTGGGCCATAATTTCAAGGGCATCTACCAAGCGTGGCCCTGGGCGGCTAAAGTAGGCATTGCCATCCACCAAAAACACCTTAGTATTATTGTGCTCGGCGAGCTTACCAAAGTCAGCAGACTTGAGAAATATATCAACATCCTGCATAGATCGCTCAACATTAAATCCACAGAGTGCGATAAAAATAATGTCCGGTTGTGCTGCAATTAACTGCGGCCAGGTACGGCGCTGGGAGGGCTCACATTTTGCACCAAAACAGGGCTCACCCCCAGACAGCGAAATAATCTCCGGACTCCAGTGACCACCATCAAATAGTGGGTCAAGCCAATCTAATAAGGCTACTCTGGGCTTCTGTTCAGTCGCAATGGTCCCAGTCCGCTTATCCACTGCATCAATACGAGCCTGTAATTCTGCTCTATAACGCACACCTTTCTCAACGCATTTAGCCGCTGCGGCCAAAAGCTCAACTGTATCCAGAACATCATTAAGGCAGATTGGCTCCAAATTCACCACCTGAGGATTACCCGGCAGACCATGAATCGCTTTGGCTACATCATTACCCGACACAGCACAGACATCACACAGGGCCTGAGTCACAATCAAATCAGGCTCAAGACTAATCAAGGGGTCCATGACTAGATCGTAGAGCGCCTCATCATTCTTTAGCTGGTCAGTGACTAAACGATCTATTTCGCCGCTATCTAGCCCTTGAGGAATGCGCGAGCTGGTCAGAATCGGCAAGCCAATCACAGAGGCCGGGTAATCGCATTCATGGGAGACGCCCACTAAATGATCACGCAGGCCAAGGCCACAAACCAATTCGGTTGCACTCGGCAATAGTGACACTATCTTCATGGAGACTCCTCCAACAGCAGGTCAGCATAGACAAAACCGTCCCGATTAACTACCTCGCCAGCTACCACTGGTATCTTATGCTTAAACATTGGCCCATCCCAGGCGAACGTATGAAACTCGCCATTCTCGCCGCAGGGATCAACGGATAAAGGTAGGTTTTCCAATAACTTATTAGAAAATTCATCGCCCGCTAGGTGCTCTGGCATCACTCGCGGATCAAGACAAGTAATTGTCGCTTTAAGGCCGCCATTAATCATGTCTTGGGCCAACTTTTCGGTGGGGATTTGCCACAAGGGAAAGACTAATTCTAATCCGATACCCGCCATCTGTGTCTCACGATAGGCACGAACATCCTCTAAATAGAGATCACCAAATGCCATAGCATCCGGCTTTAGTAATGAACAAGCATCATCCAGTGCCTTCTCCATAATTGCCTCATACTGCTCATTGCTGCAAGGCCAAGGTAAAGGGACTTCAATTAGGGGTAACCCAGCAGCCTTTGCCTGAAGATCTAACAGCTGTTGTCGAACACCGTGAATGGCAGAACGATTAAACTCACTGTTGAAGGTGGTCAGTAATCCAACCACCTTAACCGTAGAGTCCTGTTGCAACTGATACAGAGTCCAAGCCGAGTCTTTTCCGCTGCTCCATGAAAGCAGTACTCGCTTAATCCCTGTATCAGTTGCTTGGGGCATGCATATACCTTATAGGCTGTAGCGCATTCCTAAACTAGCACCGAAACCTAGCGTCTGATAACCGAATACTTCCTCGTAGTCATCATCTAGGGCATTTTCTAATTTAAGGTACATATCAAGTTTCTCGCTCGCCGCATAATTAAGGTTAATATTGACTAAAGTATGGCTACCTAAGACGACAACTTGGGATGGCTCAGGAAAAGGTGGGAAGTACACATCTGTTTGCTCCCCCGTAAACTGAACATTAGTATTCAAATAAAGGTTATCAGCTGCCTGCCATCCTAAATTTATACTCGCGGTGTGTCGCGGCCTTCTCACTTCTCTAACAGAATCATCAGTGGATGAATCAGTGTATGTATAAGCGCCGGAAATTGATAAAGATTCAGAAATATTGCCCGCGGCGCTTAGTTCACCGCCTCTGCGCTCACTTACACCATCAATATTGCTGGACGTATACGCAAAGGTCGCTGGATCATAGACAAATCCATCTATTTCATTCTCTAACTCTGCATCAAATAGCGTTAGGGATAAAGTAACATCGTCACCCATAATTTGCTGATCCACACCCAACTCCCAACTTGTAGACTCTTCAGGAATTAGATTTGGGTTACCAATAAAGTTAGTATAAAAACCAAATCGTTCAGTAAATGTTGGGTTTTTTACTGCCGTACCAACTGCACTGCGGAGACGTGTTTTCTCTGATAACTGATAAATCGCTTCTGCTCTAAATGTCTTTGCACTGTCAAACTCAGAATTATCATCATGCCGTCCGCTGGCGGCCAACGTTAACTGATCGCTAATATCTGTTCGA
Organism: gamma proteobacterium HTCC2207; assembly: GCA_905182275.1. Lineage (GTDB taxonomy): Bacteria > Pseudomonadota > Gammaproteobacteria > Pseudomonadales > Porticoccaceae > HTCC2207. The sequence goes on along the minus strand of CAJJAU010000087.1, from coordinate 8,446 downwards.
TACTCAATGGCCAAACTATCAGTGTCACGTTGACGATCTTGATTTGGGTCATAGATACCCCAAGAAATTTCGCCTCGTTGCATCCAATCTTCTTCCTCACGCTCAACTAAAACCGAAAGGGTCTGTGCACCCTGAGCCCAAGAGAGCGATCCCGTGTATTGATATTGGTCTTTGGTCGAAGCAGTTACATTACCCTTTACACCATCGGCGAAAGCGGCATTATCACTTTTCGCTCTGCTAATCAGGATTTTATGCTGCCAAGCCCCATCTTCAGAGGAATAGTCGCCTTGCAGGCGCATAGTACTATTTTCAAATTCAGACGTTCTGTCTTGATCTTCAATAATGCCGTCAAAATCATTATCGGCATCAAATTGATTCATACCATCAGACTCCCGAGCAGCAAATGAAACACTCATTTGATCATTCAACTTCAAGCCTGATTTAAGATTCATAGTAGTATTGCGATAACCATCATTTTCGTCTCCTGAGCGGGCGATATTATCTCCCTCTGACTCCACATGACTAAGACCAAAGCGAATATCGAAATCACCTTGTTTGTGACCAAGGTTGAATCCACTGTGATGGGTAGACCAGCTACCACTTTCTACAAAAACGCCAGCACCAGACTTGTCTGCACTGCGGGTAATAATATTCACAACACCTGCAACCGCATCGCTGCCTCGCAGAGAACTCTGTGGACCACGGACAATTTCAATACGCTCAATGTCAGACGCGGTTAGGGTTCCCCAACTAAACTCATCACCCTGGGAAGGGTCATTAGCCTCAACACCATCCACTGTGACCAGTAAATGATTGGCCTCAGCGCCACGCACACGAATCTGTGTTTGCGAGCCTAAGACTCCAGCTTGACTCACAGAGAACCCTGGAACATCGCGAAGAATGTTACTGAGACTAACCGCTGCACGGTTTTTTAATTGCTCTCTGTCAATAATGGTAACAGCGTTACCTGATCGGCTCGCTGCAATGGGAATAAGTGAAGCACTGACCAGCACTTCCTGAATTTCTGTATCGACGGCGACAGTCTGCGCCTGTAATGATGTGGCGGACATTAATAATGCTAACGATAAAAGGGGTATTTTTCTCATAATTTCCTCTAACACTCTCACCCGAGTGAATGGTTTTAAAGTATGCGAGGAACGTAGAAAAGGCAGAGGGACAGAGACTGTCAATCAGCACAATACCGCACCCCGCGGTTTGTCTGCATAGCAATAGGCAGGTCTCCGGACTCATAAGTGAGCAATCGCTCTATTTGATAACCTTCCCATGCCGAAGCACAGTGGTATCCAACCAAATACTCTTATTTACCGTTGCGGGGGCAGTGTCGGAATGACTTTCTGTTTCGTTGCAAAGTGCACCGACTTCCCTTTTCATTCTTTTTAGTCAAAAGCTGACATGACAAAAAGAAAACCTAGTGCAGAAGCAAGAACGAGCAATTTACTCTGAGGATATAAAATTGTCAAACGACATTGTTGGAAAATTGAACTTTAGACTGTTAATCTGGCCGCTCAAAATGAGTGGCTAAGACACGAGGAATAAAAATGCTCGCAGTGTTGATAAAACGAACGTTGGCGTCAGGAATGGAATCGACCTATGAAGCGTTCTCTCGGAAAATTATTCAAGCGGCTGTGCCCGCTAAAGGATTTATTTCCAGCAAGGCGTTTAAAGATTTAAAAGATAGCAAAATCCGCTACACGCTTATCCAAATGGAGTGCTTAGCCGATTGGAAAGCTTGGTATGAGTCTGAGGAGCGCCGTACTGCTTTGATGCACATATACCCTCTGCTAGTTGAAGATGAACAGATATCCATATTGACGACGGCTTAAGATAGCGCCTCTAGGGCGTCGGTCACCTTACGTACAGGCACTACCGTCATGCCTTTAATAGGTTTTTTAGGCATATTGCCTGCCGGGACAATAGCGCGACTAAAGCCATGCTTAGCTGCCTCGCGCAAGCGCTCTTGACCATTGGCTACCGGCCGAATTTCACCCGCCAACCCGACCTCACCGAAGACCACTAAATCTTTCGGGAGTGGGCTGTCTCTAAAACTGGATATCACTGAAAGTATTAACGCTAAATCAGCACTGGTCTCTAAGACTTTGACACCCCCGACAACATTGACAAAAACGTCCTGATCACCGACCGATATGCCACCGTGACGATGAAGTACTGCTAATAACATCGACAAACGATTATGATCCAGACCCACGGTTACTCGTCGCGGGTTACCCAAATGACTATCATCGACTAACGCCTGCAGCTCCACTAAAAGAGGCCGGGTTCCCTCCCAGACCACCATTACTACACTGCCCGAGGACACCTCTTCTCCGCGCTGTAAAAAAATCGCTGAAGGGTTGGGCACTTCGCGCAGACCCTTATCAGTCATGGCAAAAACGCCCAGCTCATTAACCGCACCAAAGCGATTTTTGTTGCTGCGTAGGGTTCTAAATTGACTGTCGCTAGACCCCTCTAACATCAGAGAACAATCAATCATATGCTCTAATACCTTGGGTCCCGCCAGCGACCCATCTTTTGTAACGTGGCCAACCATGATTAATACTGTTCCAGTCTGTTTGGCAAATCTTACCAGCATAGCAGCACTCTCTCTAACCTGAGAAACGCTACCCGGAGCAGAGGCAACCTCTGCGATGTGCATCACCTGAATCGAGTCAATGACTAGAATTTTAGGGCGCTTTTTCTCAGCGATTGCACAAACAGTTTCCACCGAAGTCTCGGCCATAATCTCAAGCTTTTGAGTCGGCAAGCCCAAACGATTAGCGCGCATGGCCACCTGTTGAGGTGATTCTTCACCAGTAACATACAATGCGCTGTTACTTTCTGCCATGGCACAGAGTGTTTGCAGTAATACCGTACTCTTGCCTGCGCCAGGTTCACCACCGAGCAGTACGCAGGATCCTGGGACAAATCCACCTCCCAGAACTAAATCTAATTCACCGGTGCCAGAACTAATTCTCGGGATTTCATCAAGAGCAATATCAGCAAGGGTTTTGACAACACTATCCACATTACCAGCAAAGCCGGAACGCAATGCCGAACCTCCTCTCGAGGGACTACCCAGGCGCACCTCAGAAAGCGTATTCCATGCATTACATTCACTGCACTGGCCCTGCCACTTTCCATAATCTGCGCCACAATCGTTGCATACATAGGCTGATTTAGTTTTGATTACCATAAAACGCTTCCTAATCCATGGCTACTATTTAAGCCCATTACTGTGGTTATGTACAGTAATAACGCTGTCCAAATAATATTCCTGTTTCACGAAGTTAGGTTTATGTCGTTCGAACAATAGCTTTCTGATAGAGTAACGAGATGTCGCTAATCCCTGAAAAACCTATTGTAATTTCTCCCACCCTTGCCGCAACTATCGGTTTGGAGGAAACGGTTTTTCTGCAACTTCTGCAGGAGTGTCTGAGCCATGGTAACCCAGTGACAAGCAGTGGTTTTGACTGGATTACAGTACCTGCAGATAAAATTCTCCATTTGGCCCCCTTTTGGGGCCAGTCTGATGTGCGACGCTTGTCATCAAGCCTGCATGAAAAAGGTCTATTGTTGATCGGCGGTGGTCCGTTTACCGCGCAACATGATTTTCGCTTTGCCTTTAATGAGAGCTCACCTTCTCAACAAGCACCCGCAATGTCCGGCTCTACTGGAATGAGACCTGCAGTGCCAACCAGTAAACCTCATTCAGCAAAAACCATAGGTGGCAGCTGGCAACCCAGCGAAGACGCTGTTCGGCAGTTGACTCAGCTCGGTGTGACTCGAGAATTCGCTCAGCAACAAATTCCTCAGTTTGTTAGCTATTGGCGCGAACGCAATGTACCGCGCCACAGCTGGGAGTCAAAATATATTAAAGAAGTCTGGCGACAGTGGCAGCAGGCCGAAACAACCAATAATAGAAGACGCAAAGAAGTGTCCGTCACTGGAGATTGGCGACCCTCAGTTGACGCTCTTGACATCCTAATTAGTAAGGGCGGCATTAACACTAACTTTGTCGAAGATGCTATTCCTGAGTTTATTTTGTACTGGCGCGATCGAGGCGAATTATCCAGTACCTGGGACTCAAAATTTATCCAACATGTTAGGCGTCAGTGGCAGTTCTTTACCGGCATGATGGAACAGGACTCTATGCCTCGGATTATCCCTACAAATTGGAAACCTAAGGAAAGTGTCTATGATGTCTTGCAAATGGCCAACATAGATCGTCCATTTGCTGAAAAAACCATTCCAGAATTTGTTTTATACTGGCAGGAGAATGGAACGCCACAATCATCCTGGAGTACTAAATTTTTACAGTATGTTAAGCGTCAGTGGGCGTATCAAAGTAAATTATTAACGGAACCTTCCAATGGCAAACAGCAAGGACATTCAAAAGATCGCATCCGGGATCGGAGCATCATCGAAAAGCTCACCGACCGCAGCTGGGCATCCTAAGGAAGCCAAAGCTTCTCCAGAACTTATTGATGCCATCAATCAGGTTTTTGCGTTGTTCCAAGTCAATTATCACAATCAGTACTATAGTGCGTTTGGTGACACCACCAAGTCTGAAAATCTAGCTAAGAACCTATGGTGTAAGAAGCTAAATCATTTCTCACCAACAACTATTTGCGGTGCAGCAGAGAAAGTAATTACTGAAAGTGATTACCTACCAACCCTTCATAAAATGCTAAATGCCTGCCGTTATGTGGGTATGCCCGCTGGACTGCCAAATCCAAGGAAAGCCTATCAGGAGGCCTGCAATAAAATTAGTCCCAAGGCTGATCAAAAGTGGTCTCATCCAGCCGTTTATTTTGCTGGGCGCGATGCCGGCTGGCATATGCTTGCCAACGGTATTGAATCTAAAGCACTGCCGGTGTTTAGTGATATCTATCAACAATACTGTGATCGTGTATTAGCTGGTGAAAAGTTTATTATCGAAAAATCAGGAGCAGTACCCGAGCTGCCCGAGCTACCGGCTACTAAGAAACATAATCAACAGCAAGTTGATAGCCTCAAAAAACTGTTCGATTAAATATCCGCGAGATATAAGCTATGGCATTGCAACCACTGATACACAATTCAACCGCACGGCGCATGGCGAAAACCATACTCAATGGATTTCGTAGCTATTTTGCCGATTACCTCAACTCAACTCTGACCGCAAAAGCACGATTTGAGAAAGCCGACTGGCATGGGGTGAGTCAAGCCAATGTTGAGCGCTTAGAACTCTACAAGGACAAGGTTGCTCAAACTGTTCAATATCTTGAGGTGGTAACCAATAAAGATATCGGTAACCTACCGCTTTGGAGTGAGGCTAAAAAGGCTTATACGCAACTAGTATTTAATTTCCCTAATTTTGAGATTGCTGAGACGTTCTTTAATTCAGTGTTTAGTGACATTCATGATCATGACAAAATTAGCGATGATATTATTTATGTTCTATCATCCCAGTTAATAGAAGCTCCAGAAGCAGAATACAGCATTTTTGTACGCTACGAAGGTGAGAACTTTCGGAACACCTTTCAGCGAATTCTCGAAGAGGCAGAGTTCTCCCTGCCGATGGAAGATCTCGCTCTAGACCTCGATTGTATAATGGCGGTGTTTAATCAAGAAATTGTCCCTCATTTAAAGGGTGCTCCGGAGACCATTAAATTCGATTTGCTGGAATCAACGTTTTACCGCAGTAAAGCTGCCTACATGGTGGGACGGTTAGTCGACGGCGATCAGACCTTCCCCATGGCATTGGTTGTCCTTAATAATGAACAGGGTGCGCTCTACGTGGATACCGCGTTGTTTAATGCCGATGAGTTGAGTGTTATATTCAGCTTCACCCAAAATCATTTTATGGTCGATGCTCCTCTTCCTTATCAATATGCTCTTTTTCTGAAAAATTTAGTACCCAATAAACTCGATTATGAAATTTATAATTCTTTAGGATTTCCAAAGCATGCAAAGACTGAATTTTATCGGCAATTAGTCGGCCATTTGAAAAACTCCAGTGATGAATTTGTCATCGCCCCAGGCATCAAGGGTATGGTGATGACCGTATTCACTCTGCCCTCTTACAATATTGTTTTTAAAATAATTAAGGATAAATTTGCGCCACCGAAAGAGGTAACTCACCAAATTGTGCGAGAGAAATATCGCCTAGTTTCACGCCATGACCGTATTGGCCGGATGGCTGATACCCAGGAATTTGATAATCTGGTTTTCCCACTCAATCGTTTCTCAAAAGAATTGGTCGCCGAATTACAAAAACTTGCGCCATCCCAAATAGAGATTAGAGACGACAAACTACTGATAAAGCACCTCTATACTGAGCGCTACATGACACCCCTGAACATCTTCCTTGAAAGTGCCGATGATGCAGACATCAGGGGTGCGATGGAAGAGTATGGAAACTGTATCAAGCAATTAGCGGCTGCTAATATCTTCCCCGGTGACATGCCGTTAAAAAACTTCGGCGTTACTCGTCATGGTCGTGTGGTGTTCTATGACTATGATGAGATCGCCACGCTCACGGATTGCAATTTCCGCAGAATCCCTCAAGCAAGAACAGAACAAGAAGAGATGCAGTCTGGCACCTGGTATACGGTGGGCCCTGACGATATTTTTCCCGAAGAATTCAGGTTATTTTTCTCAGGAAATATTAAAGCACGGAAAATGTTTGAAGAGATTCACAGCGAACTCTATGAGGTTACCTTTTGGACTGACCTGCAAGAAAAAATTCGTAACGGGTATGTAGTTGATATTTTCCCTTACCGACGAGCCAAGAGGTTCGATCGAGGTAAAAGCTCTCAATTAGAGGTTTTTGCAGACTAGCGATAGGACAGTATTTCGGTTCGGTTTCCAGCCTTAATAACAAAGTTATCCGGATTAATAGACACCAGGGTCCACGTCTGATTTAAAGCGTCACCTTCACGAAAACTGCGATCGCCAATAAATAGTCGATTGGAGGAAGAGCCCTCGTTGATAAACATATGTCCCGCCACTCTAAAATCGGGAATTGTCTCAGCAGTAGGCGCCGATGTTTGTGCCTCGCTAATATTAGCAGTGCTCTCCACTCGGATCTCATTCTGCGTCGCTGGTGTTTCAATCACCTCTGGTACAACTTCTGAAATAAGCGATGTGGCAATGGTAGTTTGATTAGCAGGGAGATACTGCATCCACTGCCCGCTCAAAAAACCGCCGACTACCAGCCCCAGTAGCAACAGAACACCTGCCAACAGCCAACGCCCAGGCCCTGTGGCCTTTGGCGGTGGCTGGTATGGATCCCAATGAGCACTAGCAAAATCATTCAAGTCTTGAGGATCTTCCCTGAGGCGGTCTCGCTCAGCTTTTTTTAATGCATTAAGAATGTAAGACACTAACCACCGCTCCCAGTCAATCTTGGCACCAGCGGATCAGTCAGTTGATTTAAGCGCATGAGTGTTTGTCGACCAACAATACCATCTGCAGTAATATTTTGTTGCCGCTGAAAATCAGTAACCTGAGCCTGTATAGCAACCGAGTAATTGCCACCTGTAATCAGTTGTTCTAGGCCATCATTAACTAAACCAAGCTTCCCTTGCAACCAAGCTAGCGCTGGTTTGTTAAAATCACCCGGTTTAAGCATTTCGAAAGAGTCAGGTGATCGCCATAAATATAAATAGCTAGCTGTCCATTGGTCCAAGAATGCTGAGCGATCCATCACTATGATTTCTCCACTGGAGATTAGACGGATAGTAAACTCACCAATGTGCAGCACAAGATGGCTTTTCTCAAGCCCTGACGTCTGCTGCATAAACACAATGCCTGGACGATCAATCAAAGATAGCGCCGACAGAGTTGTAGTATCTACCTGAACTGAGCGCAACCCAGACCTTTCCGCAAGCGCATCGAACTCGTCTAATGTGTAGATGTCTGAAGCAGGCACGTTCCAGAGATTAAGGAGATTGATAAGAGGATTTTTTGAGCGGCTTTCTGCGTTTTCTTGCCAGTTTCTGTTTTTTTCATCCATCTGGATCGAAGCCTCTGAGGACCCTGACAACACAGATTCAATGAATTGATCGTCTGGCGGTAACTGTTCGATGTCAACCAACCCTGTATTCACTATTTCTTGACTAACGGTAGGGGCGACAACTGGATCCTTAGTAGCTGTAGTATCTAAAGATACGGAACTAGGACCGTCTGAATAACTATTAAATCTAGTTAAATAGTCATTCCAATTAATGTTTTTTAATGGTGTAAGCGTTGCCGCCAAGGCGATGAAAACCACTGAGGCCAGAACAGCTGCGGCTAATCGCGAGCGACCATTAGTGGGGTTTAAATCAACTAAAATCTCTTTAGATGAGAGCTTAACTAACTTAGCTGATACGGTTTTAGCACCGGTAGAATAAGCTGCCAGTAGCGCTTGGTGGCAAATCAAATTGATTAATCTGGGAACACC
>CAJJAU010000086.1 GCA_905182275.1 gamma proteobacterium HTCC2207 | reverse complement strand
ACCATTAACCCACGGTTATTCCCTGAACAAATTGATTTCATTATCAATCATGCTGAAGACCAGTGGGTGTTTACCGACCCTATGTTCGTTCCCTTGCTAGAGTCTCTAAAAGACAAGCTTCCAACTGTCAGAGGCTATGTGGTGCTTACTGATGAGGCGCATATGCCTGAGACTCAACTATCCAATGTACATTGTTATGAGACATTTATTAGTGGGCAAAAAGATACCTTTGAGTGGCCAGACCTTAACGAGCAAACCGCTAGCTCAATGTGCTATACCTCAGGCACTACCGGCAATCCTAAGGGGGTAGTTTACAGTCATCGCAGCACAGTGCTGCATTCCATAGTTGGCTCTCTTCCCGACGTGATGAACATCTCTTGTAGCGATGTCATTATGCCTATCGTACCCATGTTTCACGTTAACGCTTGGGGAACGGCCTATAACGGCCCTATGAGTGGCTGCACGCTGGTATTCCCTGGACCTAAGATGGCTGATGGTGAGACTCTAACGCGGCTCATCAATGCTGAGAAGGTGACTTATTCGTTGGGTGTGCCAACTGTTTGGCTGGCCTTGGTGGATTATCTTAAAAAATCAGGTAAAACCGTAGAGAGTTTAAAAAAGGTGGTGGCTGGCGGCTCAGCTTGCCCGCTATCTCTGATGAAGGCTATGGATGAATACGGCATTTACATGCATGTTGGTTGGGGTATGACTGAAATGAGTCCCTTAGGATCATACAACAAACCTATGGCGTGGATGAAAGATTGTACGGAGGAAGAAAAAGATGCTTATCGTGTGCGTGCCGGTCGAATTGTTTATGGTGTAGAAATGAAAATTGTCGATTCAGACAACAAAGCTCTGCCTTGGGATGGCATCGCATCAGGATTATTACTTGTTAAGGGTCCTTGGGTTTGTGAGGGTTACTATCGTTTGGACGATAAGCCTGCATTAGATGCAGATGGTTGGTTCGATACTGGAGATATGGCCTCAATTGATGAGTATGGTTATGTCATCATTACCGATCGTGTTAAAGATGTTATTAAATCTGGTGGCGAGTGGATTAGCTCTATTGATGTTGAAAATGCGGCAATGTCGCATCCGCATGTTCAAGAGTCGGCAGTGATCGGTGTTGCTGACCCCAAATGGACAGAGCGGCCTCTACTTATCGTTATTCCCGCAGAGGGAGTCACTCCGGATAAGGCCTCTATTCTTGCCTCTCTGGAGGGAAAGATAGCTAAATGGTGGATTCCTGGAGACTGTGTTTTCGTCGATGAAATCCCTCATACAGCTACCGGTAAAATCAGTAAAAAAGATCTTCGTGAGCAGTTTAAAGATTATAGTTACTAGTTAGTCTTTTTAGGTGGTCAACCAAATGTGTTGACCATCGTTTATAAAGACAAATCACACGAAGGAGATAATTATGAGAACTTATTTATTTTTAGTATTGGCCATGACACTGTCTTTTTCTGTGGCGGCTGATCATCACAAAGGTAACGGGCAAGGCGGGCCTGTGAGCAAACTTTTCAAAATGGCAGATTCTGATAAAGATGGCCAGGTATCCTATGATGAGCACGAGGCTTTTATTGCCATGCAGGCCGATAAGGGTCGCGAGCGCTTCAACAAAATGGATAGCGACGGTAATGGTTACATAAGCAAAAAAGAAGCCAAAGAAGCGGGCAAAGCCGTGCGAAAGGAAATGATGAAAAACAAGAAAGGCATGCGAAAAAAGAAAAAGACTATGATGGAAGAAGAGAAATTAAACGAAGAAAATTAATTTATACCTTTCGAAAATAAACAAAAAGGCCGCTTAATTATTATATGGAGCGGCCTTTTTGTTCTTGGGTTCACCACAGAGCTTAATCGCGGTATATAATACCGTCAAAATAATCCAAGAATATTTAAATACAGGTGTGTTATGGCTGATTACTTGATTGCCCCTTCTATTTTGGCGGCCAACTTTGCGCGACTTGGCGAAGAAGTTGACACGGTGCTTGCGGCAGGTGGCGACATAATTCACTTTGATGTCATGGATAACCACTTTGTGCCCAATCTAACAATTGGTCCGATGGTGTGCAAAGCTCTGCGAGATCATGGTGTAACCGCGCCAATCGATGTCCATCTCATGGTTAGCCCAGTGGATGAAATGATTCGTATGTTCGCTGATGCGGGTGCTGATTACATTACTTTTCACCCAGAGGCTTCAACACATGTTGATCGATCTCTGCAGCTGATACGTGATTTGGGTTGTAAAGCGGGATTGGTGATTAATCCTGCGACCGGTTTGGATACAGCTCAATGGGTAATGGATAAGATGGATATGCTGGTCTTAATGTCAGTGAACCCAGGGTTTGGCGGGCAAAAGTTTATTCCCTCAACGATTGATAAGTTAAAGCAAGCGCGGAGCATGATCGACAACAGTGGGCATGATATCCGACTTGAGATTGATGGCGGTGTCGGTGTTAATAATATCGCTGAGATAGCTACCGCTGGTGCTGATACGTTTGTTGCTGGTTCAGCCATCTTTAGTCAGCCAGATTACGCTGATATTATTACTAAGCTCCGAGCTGAACTGGCAAGCGTTCGCCAAGATTAGTATAGGCAACAGTGGTTGAAGTAGCCGCCAGAGGTTTATTGACACCATTATATTGATTACAATAAAACCTCATTGAGGATATAGCGTTGAAAGACACTTTGTTTGTTCATTTTGGGATTTGCCGTTGGCGAGGTTAACTGACCTTGAGTGCCGCGTGCACTTGCGTATGCCAAATGAGAACAACGTTAGGAAGCTGTCATGAACCCCGATATATTTGCCAAATTGGCCACTCAAAATTTCAATAGAATTCCCATCACGCGTGAAGTACTCGCGGATTTGGAAACCCCACTCAGCGTATACCTGAAACTGGCTTTTGGGCCAAACTCTTACCTATTTGAGTCTGTTCAAGGCGGTGAAAAGTGGGGGCGATATTCGCTGATTGGTATGCAAACCTCGACGGTACTTAAACTGTATGGCAATCGACTAGAGATTATTCGAGACGGAAAGCCAATGGTCACTCGTAATACCGATGACCCGTTGGGAGAGGTTGAGCGCTTTCGCGCGCTCTTTAGTATGCCAGACTTGCCAGACTTGCCCAGATTTACCGGTGGGCTAGTCGGCTATTTTGGCTATGATACAGTTCGTTATGTAGAGCCTAGGTTATCTAAAAGTACACCTCCAGATCAATTGGGTACTCCTGACATATTGTTGATGGCCTCTGATGAAGTGGCGATTTTTGATAATCTCTCGGGCACTATTATGTTAGTGGTGCATGTTGATGCTAAAGATCCTAATGCCCTGGCAGATGCTGAAGCCCGGCTAGACGAACTCGAGTTGAAACTGGCCGAGCCCAAGCCCGATTTACCGCCCATGAATCTGCAGGGTGATGGTCTTGGTGAAGAGGCTTTTGTATCTAGTTTTGGTAAAGAAAATTACAAGCAAGCGGTAGAGAAGGTCAAGCAGTACACCTTGTCAGGGGATATTATGCAGGTAGTTCCCTCGCAGCGATTCACGGCACCTTTTAACGACCAGCCGATTAATCTCTATCGAGCGCTACGTAGACTAAACCCCTCGCCCTACATGTATTTTCTCGACTTAGATGGTTTTCATATTGTCGGGTCTTCTCCTGAGGTTTTGGCACGACTGGAGGATGGTCAGGTCACGGTAAGGCCAATTGCAGGCACACGCCGTAGAGGCGAGACTGATGCTGATGATCGGTTGCTGGAGCAAGAGATGTTGGCTGATCCAAAAGAGATTGCCGAGCACCTTATGCTGATAGACCTGGGTCGCAATGATGTAGGCAGAATTAGTCAAGCCGGTTCGGTTGAGGTTACCGAAAAAATGGTGGTAGAGCGCTACTCCCATGTCATGCACATCACTTCAAACGTAGTAGGTCAGGTCAAACAAGATATGAGTGCCGTTGATGTGCTCAAAGCTACTTTACCCGCTGGAACCCTCAGTGGTGCGCCCAAAATCAGAGCGATGGAAATTATTGATGAACTCGAGCCGGTAAAGCGCAATATTTATGGGGGTGCGGTTGGCTATATTGGTTGGAATGGAAATATGGATATGGCCATAGCGATCCGCACTGCGGTTATTAAAGATAACCAGCTCCATGTTCAAGCAGGAGGAGGTGTTGTTGCCGACTCGGTCCCTGAATTGGAGTGGGAAGAGACGATGAATAAGGCCCGGGCTGTTATGCGCGCGGCGTCAATGGTTTGCGGGGCTAAAAAATGATTTTAATGATTGATAACTATGATTCCTTCACCTACAACATTGTCCAGTACTTGGCCGAATTGAAAGCCGATGTAAAGGTGGTTAGGAATGATGAAATTTCTATAGCCGACATTGAGAGGTTGGCACCGGAAAAAATAGTCATTTCTCCTGGGCCCTGCACACCGAATGAGGCGGGAATCTCGGTTGGCACAATTAGCCACTTCGCGGGAAAATTGCCGATCCTGGGTATTTGTTTAGGTCATCAAAGTATTGCTCAGGCCTTCGGCGGTAAAATTGTGCGCGCCAAACAGGTGATGCATGGCAAGACCTCTAGGATCTGCCATCATAACACCGGCGTTTTTAAAGGCCTCAGCGCCCACTTTGTTGCCACACGTTACCACTCTTTGGTTATTGAGCAGAGCAGCCTGCCTGTCTGTCTTGAGGTGACTGCGTGGACTGAAAATGAAGACGGTTCCCTCGATGAAATTATGGGTGTTCGACATAAGCAATTGGCCATTGAAGGTGTGCAGTTCCATCCTGAGTCTATTCTCACTGAACATGGGCATGATTTATTGCGCAACTTTTTGGAGTCATAACAATGAACATAAAAGAAGCAATAGCAGAAGTTGTGGATGGGCAGGATCTAACCCGAGATCAGATGTATGACGTTTTCCTTCAGCTAATGTCTGGTGGTGTTAGCGATGCGCAAATTGGAGCCTTTCTGGTTGCCTTGCGAATCAAAGGTGAAAGTATTGGCGAGATTACGGGTGCCGTCGAAGTCATGCGCGAACTTGTCTCCGGTGTTGAGGTCTGTGGCGATCATCTTGTTGATATTGTCGGTACTGGGGGTGATGAGTCAAATTTATTCAATGTGTCGACGGTCTCAAGTTTTGTTGTTGCCGCAGCCGGTGGTCGTGTAGCTAAGCATGGCAACCGGTCAGTTAGCAGTAAAAGTGGTGCTGCAGATTTACTGGAAGCAGCAGGTGTAAATTTAAATCTCAGTGCTGAGCAGGTGGCTACCTGTGTTGACAAGATCAGTATCGGATTTATGTTTGCGCCCGCCCACCATAGTGCAATGAAATATGCGATTGGACCTAGAAAGGAACTAGGAATGCGCACTATTTTTAATATTCTTGGGCCAATGACTAATCCGGCTAGGGTAAAACGGCAATTAATTGGCGTATACGATAAAGCGCTGTGTCGGCCAATGGCTGAGGTGTTGGGTCAGTTGGGGGCGGAGCATATCCTGGTGGTTAACTCGGCAGATGGCTTAGATGAAATTAGCATTGCTGCTGAAACCTATGTCGCAGAGTACAAGGATGGACAGCTCAATGAGTATGTACTTCTACCCGAGGATTATTTTGGTGAAAGACAATCCCTACATGGGTTATCAGTCAATGACGCCAAAGAATCACTTGCGATGATTGTTGATGCACTACATGGCCGTGCGCCAGCGGCGACGGATTTGATTGCGCTAAATGCTGGTGCAGCACTTTACGTCGCAGGATGCGCAGATTCGATTGAGCAGGGTGTAGTGATGGCACAAGAGTCAATCACTAGTGGCGCAGCGAGCGCAAAAATTGATCAGCTTGTTGACCTAACCAACAATATTTAGTCTGGCGTTAAGAGAGAAAAATCATGAGTACTGAAACACCGACAATCTTAAAGAAAATTTTAGCGCGTAAGCGAGAAGAAATAATTGAGCATAGCGCCATTACTCCTCAGTCTATGCTAGTTGAAAAAATTAATCAGGCCTCTGCACCAAGAGGTTTCACCCAAGCTATTATTAATAAGATTACTGCGGGCGATGCTGCAGTAATTGCTGAAGTTAAAAAAGCGTCTCCTAGCAAAGGCGTGATCTGTGAGGATTTTGATCCGGCATTCATTGCGCACAGCTATCAGCAGGGCGGAGCTTGCTGCCTCTCAGTGCTAACCGACGTTGATTTCTTTCAGGGATCAAATGAGTATTTAAGACTCGCTCGAAATGCCTGCTCACTGCCGGTAATACGAAAAGATTTCATCATCGACAATTACCAGATCTATGAAGCTCGGGCTATGGAGGCAGATTGTATTTTACTGATCGTGTCGGCTTTGTCGCAGAGCGAGCTATGCAACTTGCACGAAACTGCAATTTCACTGGGCATGGATGTATTGATAGAAGTGCATGATGAATCAGAGTTAGAGCGCGCCTTACACTTGAATAGCCCCTTGATTGGCATCAACAACCGAAACCTCCATACTTTTGAGGTTTCTGTAGAGAATACTTACCAGTTACTCAACAAAATTCCGTCGGGCACTACAGTTATTACTGAGAGCGGCATTCTTAATCGCACTGATGTTAGTAACATGCGCGCCAGGCAGGTTAATGGGTTTTTAGTCGGAGAGGCGTTTATGCGGAGCAAAAATCCAGGGTTAAGGCTTCAGGAAATGTTTACCTAAAATATTTTCTGGGGAGTTCAATAGCCGGTGTACGACCATAAATAAGGATGGTTTTTCCTCGAACTAAAATCAGCCCCGTTTGCTGGAGCTCTTTCAGAACCCGTCCAACCATCTCCCGCGAGCACACGACAATTTTTGCTAGCTCTTGGCGAGTAATTTTAACTTGCATGCCATCTGGATGGCTGACTGCGTCGTTATGGCTACTTAAATCGTTTAACGTGCTAGCAATTCTGCCGGTGACGTCTAAAAAGGCAAGATTACTTGCGTTTTGAGTTGTCTTTCGAAGTCTTGCGCTAATCTGTTTGGTTACTGAGAACAAAAATTGCGGGTTTTTTTCGTAAAGCTCTGTAAATTTTAAGTAACCTATTTCACTGATTTCACAATCGGTCTTGGTCCTAATCCAAGCGCTACGAATACCATCTTCAAAAAGACCCATTTCACCAAAAAACTCTCCTGGATTTAAGTAAGCGACAATCATCTCTTTACTATTTTTTGTGTCCTCAACTAAGACGCAAACTGTACCTTTGACAACATAATAGAGAGTGTCGGCCTTGTCACCGGCATAAATAATAGTACTCTTTGCTGGATATCGTCTGCGATGTCCATGCGCCAGAAAATTCTCCACGTCCTCAATATGTGTAGGGTTACGAATGATCATTCAATACATCCTTGTAATCGAATTAATACTTAATTAGGCTGATTATACAGTCAGCTATTCTTTAAAGTATAGATCTATGGCCGAGATTAAGCAAAGAGGGGATGCGGAATACAAAAAAGGGACCCTATAGGGTCCCTTTGAACAATCCTTTAAGAGGACTAAGAGGAGTTAGTTAGAACTATTTTCAGAGCTTAATGACTATCAATTTGAGAGCCACAAGCAGAATGACGTTAGTGTTCCTTAGAAGCCTCTTTGTTAGGCGCTTCAAATTTTGCGAAATCATCTTTCGCAATTGCAGCACCCGTGATGCCGGCGAAACCGAGCAATAAATAGACGAGTGTCATAGTAAAATCCTTATTTTTTAGAGCCTTATTGCTCCAATGCGTGCACTATATTCCCGCCAAGGTCATAAATCTAATGCATTTAACGCATCTTATCTATGCAAAATTGGTATGCCAAAATTACAGATATTTTTTGGAAGATAAAAAAAAGGGACCTCAGATAAGGTCCCTTGAAAAAAATCCTATGCAGGATTAAGAGGGGTTTGGATCGCAGAGCGAATTCTGTTTGCCGCGTAGATAACAGCGATATTCTCGCTAAAACCTTTACTGTTCGGCAGAGACGCTAATGTAAGTTTTGAGGCGGCATAAATCCAATGCCTTCTATGCATTTTATATATGCAAAATTGGTATACCGAGTTTTCTAGAGCCTTTTTGAAAGTTAAAAAAAAGGGACCTCATGTGAGGTCCCTTAAAAAAATCCTATGCAGGATTAAGAGGGGTTTGGATCGCAGGGCGAATTCTGTGTGCCGGTAAGCTTTTTATTACTTTTTTAAATCATTGCTTAACAACTTAGATACTAATATAAGCTTTGAAGTGGCATAATTCCAATGCATTGTATGCATTGATATTATGCGTTTTGGTTATACCACGTTGGAGGGGTTGAATGAACTTACAGAAACTGAATCGCCTGGATTTGAATTTACTGGTTTCTTTGCAGGCGCTTTTGGAAGAAAAAAGTGTCACTCGCGCTGCGGCTCGACTGTTTATTAGTCAGCCGGCAATGAGCCGAGTACTTCAGAGGCTCCGTGATCAGCTCGATGATCCCTTGTTCACTCGAACAGGTAATGAATTAGTGCCAACTCCGAAGGCAAGAGAGATGCAGCTTCGCTTGCCCCAATTGTTGGATAGTATTCTGGATATGGTGAGTCAGGGTACATTTGATCCTGCTACCTATGTAGGAGAAATTTCAATCGCTGTACCTGAATTCGTTGCTATAACGCTAGTCTCTGAATTAACTAAAGTTGTCACTAATGATGCGCCAGGATTGGTCCTCTCAGTATCAAGCGGCATCGAATCTGTGGAGGGTGATTTGGCGGTTGGTGCATTAGATTTTGCGATTGATATCGATAGAGGAATTACCGATGACATTACCACAAGAACTCTCACTAACTATGCGCCTTCAATTTGGATGAGGCACGGACATCCGTTAGCAAATAAGGAAAAGACGACCCTAGAAGACATTCTAAAGTATCCCTTCGTCCAGTATTACCTGCTTATCTCCAAGCGCGTTAGTGCCAGAAACAATGCGCGTTTTGACCGAACACTGGCTGAATTGGGTTTAAAGCGCGAAAAAGCCTTGGTAACAAACCAATTACTAACGGCCATGGAAACCGTCTGCGATACGGATTGCCTGATGGTTGCCACCCAGAAGAGTAGGGTCATGGAACGTGAAGAACATCGTATTGTCAGCAAGCCTTTTCCGGAGGAGTTACCTCACGAAGAAAGTATTAAGTTGGTCTTATTACAGCACCAACGAACGTCAGGATCGCCGATACATCAATGGATAGTTGACAGAATTTTTGGTGTGATGGAACGGCATGATGGTGAAGTAAGTTAGCCTTACACTAATTCCTATAGCTACAATGGCTCAGCAAATTGAGTCGCAGAATTTTCATCATTAGTGAGCTTGAAGACAACCCCATATAACAAAACCTGAGCGACAAAT
Organism: gamma proteobacterium HTCC2207; assembly: GCA_905182275.1. GTDB lineage: Bacteria > Pseudomonadota > Gammaproteobacteria > Pseudomonadales > Porticoccaceae > HTCC2207. The sequence continues at coordinate 25,854 of CAJJAU010000086.1, read as the reverse complement.
AAAATAATCCATTCATGGCTACTTGTTAGCCACCATTGGTTAATAAAAGCGAATAATGTGAGTCCAGCTGAACTGCCGCTAATCATTATTCCGGTAAGTGAATTGGACAAAACCCGAGATTTGATAACACGTTTTAATTGCCGATGGATGCGATTATGAAGGTGGTCGTTGTCAGCTGAAAAAGGAGACCGGCCGGCCCTTAGTCGTCTCAATATGCTTACTAAGAAGTCTATACAGGGATAAGCCAGCAGTGATGCCATGAACCATACTGAAAATTCCCCTGCTGCAACGCCATTTAAACTGTAAGCAACAATGATCGCGCCAATGCCATAGCTGCCCATATCTCCTAGGAAAAACCAACCAGATACAACATTGAAAACAAGAAAAATAAGACAGGCAAACAAAAAGAATCCTTCGGTGGGTCTTCCATACTCAATAAAGAATATGGCAAAAGCTGCAGTGGCGATGCCCGGGACTAAACCATTAGCGCCATCTGCCATGTTAAAGGCATTAATAAAGCCGACGCAAAATATGGTGACCAGTGACCATGCAAGGATGGGAATTTGAAGGGCTTGGTCTAATCCAGGAACGCCGATGGCAACGGGAATCAAGCCCGGAAAGAAAAAAAGTAGGCTTCCAAAGACTAAAAATTTGCAGATCAACCGCAGTAACGGCGTTAAAAAGTCAGCTTTTATATCTTCTGCTAGCCCCAAAAGTGCGCACACAGCGATGGCTAGCCACAGATAGAAATCTTGATTAGACCTCATAGTGCCAGGCACATAAGGCGTTAGCATTAATATTCCAAACAGGTAGCAACCAACTACAATTGTAATAGCTAGCCCACCGAGACGAGACGAGTCGGTTTGGCTTATTCCGTGAGACGAGGCTAGGTCACGGCCCATTGCGAAGTAGGAAAGGAACTTCATTAAAAGAATGACGCCGAGTCCTGCCAGTCCATAAAATAAAAACCCAATCAATGACATGATTGCCAATTTAAGATCAGACTTATTAAAGTAATTGCCTAGTATGGATGCGTTTAGCATGAGGTATTCTTAGAATGATCTTCAGCGCACTTGGTGAGATCTTTTGTTGGAGGAATAATAGTCTTTTTACCGTTTTCTACTATTTTGAATGTTGATAGAGTTCCCAAGGGTCCTAGAGCGAGAAGATATTGCCAAGAAGCGCCGGCTTGATTGACGTTAAATGTACCTTTTTGACCAAACTCACTTTTGCTCAGTTCTGAGCCCTGTGTAATACCGAATAAAGTAAGAGCAATCACGGCAATTCCGAGAATTAACGCATTTAAATTCATTTTGGGTGCTCAAAATCGCTATGACAGCGAGCCATTCTACATTATTTTTATGCAATAGTGGGTTAATTGGTCCTTATCAAGAATAAGGAATCTTGCGCAGTTAAGCTGCTTCTTATCAATCACCAAAAAGAACGCTCTTTATGTCACTTGGGTTAGATTTTATAGCTGCCCTTAGTCATTACCGATGACACTAAAGTCATTGCCTGTTTAACTGGGGAAGGGAATTTATAACCACCAGCATCTAAGGCCGCCTGTGCATGACGCTCCTCATCAGCCAACATTTCCTCAACAATCGCTCTGCTTTTCAAGTCTTCTGCGGGTAATTGATCAAGATGAGTTTTTAAATGACTACAGACTTGATCTTCAGTAGCAGCAACAAAGCCGAGGCTTAGTTTGTCACTAATGAGCCCGGCACCGGCGCCAATGCCAAAAGACGCGGCATAAAAAAGCGGATTTAAAAGACTAGTGCTGCCACCAAGATCCTTGATACGTTCTTCGCACCAGGCCAAGTGATCAACCTCTTCAACGGCGGCTTCTTTCATTTGCTCACGCACATCGGGTAGCTTTGCGGTTAGTGCCTGGCCTTGATAGAGCGCCTGAGCACAGACCTCTCCCGTATGATTAACGCGCATAAGCGCAACCGCATGATCGCGGTCTTTGCTAGAGAGTTCAGTATCTTGCACATTGAATGCCGGTGAAACTCTCTCTGGAGTTGGAGCATCGCCTAATACCGTGCGCAAGCCGTGATCAATTTGAGTAATCAATTGATCCAGTACTGACAACTTTCGGTTATTCACGATTTAAAACTCCTCTTTTCAATAGTCATGTATTGTAGCTATTTTTAAGCGTTGCTTTCTAGTTAAAAATGTCCGCAGATAGGCGACAGCAAAAGAATGACCACCCCAAGGTGCGACGGGATATAGGGTGTGAAAGGAATATCACTGCTAAAAAACGCCTGATCACTCAGTATTTACGCTCCCTTGTGTCGCTGACAACTAGCTATTTTGCTCGCGAGCAATGGCGCGCCAACCAATATCATCACGCAAATAAACACCATCCCAGTGAATTTTAGCGGCTACCTCATAGGCACGCGCCTGAGCATCAGATACCGTATCGCCCATAGCTGTTGCACAGAGTACACGACCTCCGCTCGTCACAACCTTGCCATCAGACATGCTTGTTCCGGCATGAAACACCTTTTCATTCGAGTTATCTGGCAAATCGGATAAACCGGATATAACATCGCCGCCGCGATAGCTTCCAGGGTAACCCCCTGCAGCCAGAACCACGCCAATAGATGGCCTTGGATCCCATTTAGTGGCTTGTTGATCCAGTGTGCCCTCTAATGCCGCCATGCAATGTGCTACTAAATCTGATTGCAAGCGCAGCAAAATCGGCTGAGTCTCGGGGTCGCCAAAGCGGCAGTTATATTCAATGACCTTGGGAGTTCCATCGGCCATAATCATTAAGCCAGCATACAAAAAGCCGGTGTAGTCATTGCCCTCCGCAGCCATGCCGTTAACCGTTGGATAAATCACCTCATCCATAATCCGCTGATATATCACATCATCCACCACTGGCGCTGGCGAGTATGCTCCCATGCCACCGGTGTTGGGGCCGGTGTCACCATTGCCGGCGCGCTTATGGTCTTGACTAGTAGCCATAGGAAGTACATTTTTACCGTCTACCATGACTATAAAGCTGGCTTCTTCACCATCCAAAAATTCTTCAATGACTACGCGACTGCCAGCGTCACCAAAGGCGTTGCCGGCAAGCATGTCACGCACCGCGTCTTCTGCCTCAGCCATAGTCATAGCCACAATTACACCTTTACCGGCAGCCAAGCCATCGGCTTTAACCACAATGGGTGCGCCCACTTGCTGTAAGTATTCAAGCGCCGCACCAACCTCAGTGAAATTGCCATAGTTAGCCGTGGGTATTTGTTGGCGCTCTAAAAAGTCTTTAGTGAAAGCCTTAGAGCCTTCTAATTGAGCGGCGCCGCTGGAAGGACCAAAGATCGCTAACCCACGGGACTGGAAATAATCAACAATGCCATCCACTAAAGGCTGCTCAGGGCCAACGATGGTTAAACCAACGTCATTGCTCTCAGCAAAGTTAGCCAGCCCACTAAAGTCAGCAACGGAGATCACAACATTTTCTAGATTGGGCTCCATTGCAGTTCCCGCATTGCCCGGAGCGACAAAAACGGTGCTGACAGTCAACGATTGAGATGCCTTCCAAGCCAGTGCATGTTCACGTCCACCAGAGCCAATAACCAGAACATTCATTGTGTAATTTCCAAGCAAAAATTGAGGGCAAAATTATAACAGACTGCGCGGCTCGGATTACATAATTTGTGGTAGGGTAACGTTATTAAGAACAATCTAAATAGTCGCTGACATCGTAATTTTTGTATAAGAAAAACCGCCATAGAGGATACATCCCATCGCTGAATTACAACATGCTAACGCACCAACCATCATGTGGTTTCGTCAGGACCTTAGGCTTGCCGACAATCCAGCGCTTTGTGCTGCTTGCGAGCGCGGAGACATTATCCCCGTTTATATTCTCGATGATGACGGCGCCGATAGTTGGAAAATGGGCGGCGCTAGCCGATGGTGGTTACACCATGCCTTGGCAGATTTAAGTAGCTCTCTCAAACAAAGCCTGCAGCTTTTTCACGGCGATGCATTGACTATACTGCGTGATTTAGCAGCACAAACTAATGCTGCTGCTATTACCTGGAACCGCTGTTATGAGCCTTGGCGTATTGCCCGCGATGCGACTATCAAAATAGCGCTTAAAGACGACGGGCTTGAAGTACAAAGTTTCAATGGCTCGCTGCTCTGGGAGCCCTGGCAAGTGCTTAAAAAAGACGGAACCCCCTACAAAGTATTTACACCTTATTACCGTCGGGGGTGCTTATCATCTGCCGTGCCAAGACGACCAATGCCCGTACCTGAAGACATTCAGATAGCACAAAATAGCGTGCGGTCACTATCTTTAGAACAACTGCAATTGCTGCCTAAAATCAATTGGGATACGCAAATGACGACGCGATGGGACATTAGCGAAACCGCGGCCCATGATCGTCTCGATGAATTTGTCATGGACGAGTTACAAGACTACAGAGAAGGGCGTAATTTCCCTGATAAAGCCAATGTTTCAAGACTTTCGCCGTACCTACATTTTGGCCAAATCTCTCCCAATATTGCCTGGCATCGCGCCGCAGAAGCGGGCGCTTTTATCACTAACGAGCAGAGCCTAGACACCTTTATGAGTGAGCTAGGTTGGCGCGAATTTTCTTACTATCTGCTGTACCATTTCCCTAAGTTACCAACGGACAACCTGCAGGTGCGCTTTAATCTTTTCCCGTGGGCAGACAATACCGACGCTGATTTAAAAGCTTGGCAGCAGGGAAAAACCGGCTACCCACTAGTAGATGCAGGTATGCGTGAACTTTATACCACCGGATACATGCACAATCGAGTGCGTATGGTGGTGGGCTCATTTTTAGTAAAGAACTTACTCATTCATTGGCACAGCGGTGAGCAATGGTTCTGGGATTGTTTGGTTGATGCAGATCTGGCTAGTAACAGTGCCGGTTGGCAGTGGATTGCTGGCTGTGGTGCAGACGCTGCGCCTTTCTTTAGAATTTTTAATCCCATCACTCAAAGCGAAAAGTTCGACAAGCAGGGCAGCTACATTCGCCGCTACGTGCCAGAACTTGCCAACATGCCTGAAAAATATATTCATGCACCCTGGCTGGCACCCCCAGAAGTTCTAAGGGCGGCTGGGGTCGACATTGGTGAAAACTACCCAGAACCCATAATGGACATTAAAGAGTCCAGAGAGCGGGCATTGGCGGCTTTCGCGGTAACTAAAATTCAGCCTGAAGAGGCCTAATGCGTCTTACTTTTAGCGGAGCAACATAATGTATTTTGGCAGTGACAATCAAACCGGTGCATCTGCGCAGGTGCTAGGTATGCTAACCACGGCTAATAATGAGTACACCCATGGCTATGGCGATGACCGCTGGACCCACCAAGCCATAGAGGCGTTAAAGACCTTATTCGAATGTGATCTAGAAGCCTACTTTGTAGCGACTGGCACAGCGGCAAACTCTCTGGCTTTGTCGTGCATGGTACAGCCTTGGGAGGCTATCCTCTGTCATGATAGCGCCCATATTATTCTTGACGAGTCCACCGCTCCAGAACTGTTTACTGGCGGTGCGCGAATGCTTGGGGTCTCCAATGGCGAAGGCAAAATTAGCCCTCAACACCTACAAGACTATTTCCAAACTACCGGCACTGACTATCCACACAATGTGCGAGCTGCCGCTCTAAGCATAACCCAAGCCAGTGAATCGGGCCTGGTTTACACACCAGCAGAGATCTCTACACTCAGTGCAGTTGCTGAAAAAAATGGCCTGTCCGTTCACATGGACGGCGCGCGATTTGCCAATGCCGTGGCCTCCCAGCAGTGTACCCCTGCAGAATTGTCATGGAAGGCAGGGGTGGACGTGCTCTGCTTAGGTGCCACTAAATGCGGTGCGCTGTGTGCCGAGGTGGTTATATTTTTCAACAAAGACTTAGCCGCGACCTTTACTCATCGCCGTAAGCGCGGTGGTCATTTATTGTCCAAGGGCCGAGTATTTGGCTCTCAGATGGTGGGTTGGTTACAAGACGACCACTGGCTTGAACTAGCTCAACATGCCAATGCTCAAGCGGCTAAGCTAGCTGAGACCATAAATACTATTGATGGCTTGCGGCTAGTCTGGCCAGTGGAGTCAAACGAACTTTTTGTTATCATGCCCAAAGGGTTGGCAGCGCACTTGCAAGACGCTGGTGCTGAATTTTATGACTGGTACGTTACTACCTTGCCACCCAATATCACAATAGGTGAGCAAGAGATTTTTGCGCGACTAGTCACTTCCTTTGTTACTCAAGACGCCCAGCGCGAAGCGTTTTGCGATTTAATTCAAAATTATTTTGCCGTTCAGTAAAAGTACTGCCGGTGGAGTATTTGCGCACGTCTATTCAGATGTTGATAATTTCTCTCACCGGTCTACACTAAAAGGGTAGGGCTACTCAGAATATTAGCGTGCATGCCCACTTTACTTTGGAACGGAAGCCAAAAGCGTCAATTAAATTGCTTACACAGTTACGTGGCACTTCCGATAGCTCATGCTAAAAATGTTATGTGTACTCAGGAAGTAGCGAATTATTGGACAAGGATTACAGCATGGAAGCAAAGAATAAATGCCTTGGTAACAAGGCCAATACCATAGAGTCGCTCCAATCTCAGGTCAAACGTCTCGAAGCGCAGTCTCATGTCTTAGCGAAGAGCCAGACAACACTCGAGTTTGTTATTACCAGTACAGGATTAGGGATATGGGATTGGGAGGTTCAAACTGGAAAAGCCGTCTTCAATGAACGCTGGGCAAATATTCTTGGCTATACGTTGGAAGAGTTATCGCCTGTAAGCATTGAAACGTGGATGCAGTTGGCACACCCAGAGGATCTTGAAGAATCTGATCGGTTATTAAAAGAGCTTTGGGCAGGAAAAAGCCACGTTTATATGTTCGAATCCCGAATGAAGCATAAGGATGGGCATTGGGTTTGGGTCTATGATACGGGTCAGGTGATTGAATGGGAAAGCGACGGGGTCCCTAAGAGAATGATTGGCACTCATTTAGATATTACAGAGAAGCAAGGAACGATAGCCAAGCTTGATGAAGCAAATAAACGTCTAAAAGAGCTAAGTTATGTTGATGCGTTAACCAAGATCCCAAACAAAAGAGCTTATGACGAAAAGCTGAGTAGTCAAATTGCGGAGACTAAAAGGTCTAAAAATTCGCTGTCTTTTCTTTTGATCGATGTGGATAATTTTAAAGATTACAACGATAACTATGGTCATGGAAAAGGCGATGACATCTTGCTTGGGGTGGCGCAAATAATACAGAATACACTGCGCAGGAAAACTGATTTTGTTGCACGTTTGGGTGGTGATGAAATGGCGGTAATTTTACCTCACACAGATATAGCTGGAGCAACAATAATAGCTAAGAGAGTCCAGCAAGCGCTTTTTGATGAAAAAGAAAACCGCCCCTTTAATGGGTTGCGAGAAAAATTGACCCTGAGTATAGGGATATCTTCCTCTCAAATGGGCGCCGACTCATTGTTTGAGCATGCAGACGCCGCTTTGTATATGGCAAAAAAACAAGGTCGAAATAGAATTGAAATTTATGCAAATGGAAAAGACTAGAACTAAGGACAAACCAGTTGTTAGTAAATTTGTTAGGCTGATGCTTGGCGCGCCAAATAAGTAAAAATACTCATGATCTAATGCGCTGATCAACAAAAAGATGAGGGGAAAGTGCATATTTTGGGAAGGTTAGACAAATATCTACAGTCAATGGTTGCAGAACCTACTGCCAGTAAAGCCATGGTTGTCTCAGGGTTATTGGGGTTTTTAGGGGCAGCTATTATGTTTGCTGGTGATCTATTACTTTATGCCCATTGGGGTGAAATGCCTGCTGTCAGCGAGATAGTTGACTCATTGTTACCTGGAAGAAAGGCGGTGCTGTTGGCGACGACGGAGCAGCTGCACATATCCGGCGTTCTAGGGCCTATTGCGGGGATATTTTATCTTTTTGGCGCTTGGCATCTATACATTAAATTAGCGTTTTACTCGCGGTTTTGGGCAGCTTTAACCGCCGTTTCTTTCGCTTTTAGCATAATAATAGCCGGTGCTTACCATGCATTGTGGGGGATGTATGGGTTTGTTGTTCAATTTGCTAATCAGCAGGGGAGCGAGTCATTAGCGCTACTTGATGCGGCTGCTAGCTACATGACCTTTGTCACTGATACGGTCACTTGGCCGCTGGGTTTGGCGTTTTTAGTTATCTTTGTGAGGGTACTGTTGGCAAAAACAGATTATCCGCGCTGGATAGTCTTTTTAAATCCATTGATTCTCTTGTTCGTGGGTGGGCCATTACTGGCGACCTTAGCTACAAATATGGCAGTGCCTTATGGTGCACTGACCGTCGGCACCTATTTTAACGTAGTAATGATGGCATTCTTCTTGACCTCTATTTTTAGTCCCATCCGAAAAGGCTGAGTAAGACATATCAATGAAGAACATTAAAAAAATAATAACTGTAGCTTCTGCTAGCTTGCTCAGTCTTTTGGGCATAGGTATTTTTATACTCGCTTGGACGTTCTCTTCAGATGTTATGCATCCCTCTTACACGTGCAGTGAAGAACACTTCATTTATTGCGGTGACCCCTCACAGCTAGACTTGGATTTTGAAGATGTTTCTTTTAATTCTGATGATGGTATGGTTTTAAACGCTTGGTATGTGCCAGCAGATAAGGCGACCAGAGCGATTATTTTCGTTCATGGCCATGGCGCTGACAGGCATGAGGGTATGCGCTGGTTTAAGTCTATTCACCAGGCAGGCTTTAACATTCTGGCTTTAGACTTAAGGAATAGTGGACAAAATATGCGCTCTTTTTCGTCTATGGGGTACTTTGAAAAGAGCGATGTCAAAGCAGCTGTAGACTATTTACAGCAGCGAAACATTAAAAGTATCGGTATTTTTGGTACCTCAATGGGGGCAGCTACCTCAATCATGGCAATGGAAAAAGACCCGCGCATAGGTGCCGGTGTGTTTGAGGCGGGTTGGTCGAACTTAAGAGATCTTTACGGGGAAATCATGGAGCAGCATTTGGGTATGCCAACCTTCCCTTTGTTACCCCTCACTATTGGGATGATGGAGTACCGCACTGGCATGGATGTGGGAACACTAAACCCTGAGGATATTTTGGGTAAGATAGCACCAAGGCCCGTCTTTATTATCCACTGTACCGGCGACAGCCTTATTGGACTTTCCCATGGTGAAAGAAACTATGCGGCAGCCAATGAGCCTAAAGAATTTTGGAAATCGCCATGTGATATGCATGCCAGAGCGTGGCAATCGGACCCCACCTATATAGAAAAACGCGTAGCCAATTATTTCTTGAAATATTTATAAGCGACACCATTCCGTTGTACTACACCTGTTTTATTTCTCTTGTTGAGCAGCTATGGGTTTATCTATCCTTTAAAGCTAACGTCCCTTAATAATTGCTCCCTATCGGCTAATATTGTTAATTGGTAAGCGCACCCTATACTAAACAGACAATTCTTTAGGTTGCTACCTTTTAAATAAGAAGGCAATTAATGGAGGTAGAGATGTTTGGTCGTCTTAGCAGTCATAGAAAACTAGCTTTATCGTTCATACTTATGCTGTCATTGCCGCTTACAGCGATGGCTGCAAAAAGCACTTCAACGCCAAATATAGTTTTGGTGGTGATGGACAACTTTGGTTATGGTGAAATTGGTGTTTATGGTGGGGGTGTTTTGCGTGGCGCGCCAACGCCTAATATTGACAGCATCGCGGCTGAAGGGTTTCAGCTAACCAATTTTAATGTTGAGGCTGAGTGCACACCATCCAGAGCAGCCTTAATGACAGGACGTTATGGTATTCGCACGCGACAGCAACCCAAGGGGCCGCCCAGGGGCATTTGGTACGGTCTTACTCAGTGGGAAATTACCCTAGCAGAGATGCTTTCAGATACAGGCTATGCCACTGGCATGTTTGGCAAATGGCACTTGGGTGATGCTGCAGGGCGCTATCCAACAGATCAAGGATTTGATGAATGGTATGGTATTCCCAATTCCTCAGACCAAGCGTTTTGGCCTGACAGCGACAGTTTTCAGAGTGATGCGGGGGTGGAATTTACCCGCATCATGACCTCCACGCGCAACCAGACGCCAAAAAAACACGAGGTTTATGGCCGCGCCAAACGCGCCACCGTTGATCGAGAAATTACCGACCATGCCTTAGATTTTATGCGCCGAAAAGCCAAAACTCAGCAGCCATTCTTTGCTTATCTGCCTTACACGCAGACGCATGAACCCGTCGATGCACACCCCGATTTTAAGGGCTCAACCGGCAATGGAAGTTTTGCTGATGTACTTGCGCAAACCGATGCTTATGTTGGCGAGTTATTGGCTAAGATTGACGAGCTTGGGTTAAAAGATAATACAATTTTCATCTTCACATCAGACAATGGACGCGAAGGCATTAAGCGATCATTTGGGTTTACCGGGCCGTGGCGGGGAACTATGTTCTCGCCCTATGAGGGATCTCTGCGGGTGCCTTTTTTGATCCGTTACCCGGGCAACATTCCTCCTCGGCAAGTGTCCAATGATATTGTGCATCTGATCGATATTTTCCCAACACTAGCCAACTTTGTCGGTGGAAATATTCCTCAAGACAGAGTGTTGGATGGGGTTGATCAGTCTAAATTCTTCACCGGCCAGACAGCGAAATCTGCCAGAGAATCGGTCATTATTTATATAGGCAATGAGCTGTTCGGCGTAAAATGGCGCAACTGGAAAATGTTACTCAAAGAGATTGATGAAAAGAGCTATGCGATTCAAAACATGGCTTATCCCTCAATCTACAACTTAATTGTGGATCCCAAAGAGGAGGAGCCGGAAAAGTTCTATTTAGATGATACTTGGGTTGATACCCCTTTATGGCAAGTCATAGAGGATCATCAAATCTCCATTGCTCAGGACGCTGGATCACCTGCCGAATAGAGAAAACTACTAGACACTAAAAAGCCCGCATAAAGCGGGCTTTTTAGTGTGAAGGCAAAATGCTCAGTGCCTAAAGTGGCGCATGCCGGTAAACACCATAGCCATGCCGTGTTCGTTGGCAGCGGCGATCACTTCATCATCACGCATTGATCCACCTGGCTGAATAATACAGCTTATGCCGGCTTGTCCGGCGTTATCAATACCATCGCGGAAGGGGAAGAAGGCATCAGATGCCATTACTGCTCCGACGACCTCAAGACCTGCATGCTCAGCTTTAATGCCGGCTATGCGTGCACTATTAATACGGCTCATCTGGCCGGCGCCGACGCCAACAGTTTGGTTGTTCTTAGCGTAAATAATGGCGTTAGACTTGACCATTTTGGCAACCTTCCAAGCAAACAACATATCGGTCATTTCACTCGCTGTAGGTACTCTTTTGGATACCACTTTGAGGTCTTGCGCAGTAATCATGCCGTTGTCGCGGTCTTGAATCAGCAGGCCACCATTGACGCGTTTGTAGTCAAAGTCTTGCGGACGCTGATCGCCCCAAGTGCCGCACTCTAGCAGCCTAACGTTTTTCTTCGCGGCAACAACAGCCAAAGCATCAGCTGACACCGAGGGGGCAATAATGACTTCAACAAATTGTTTTGCACAAATAGCTTCTGCAGTTTTGGCATCCAACTCACGGTTAAAGGCAATAATGCCGCCGAAGGCCGATTCTGGGTCTGTGGCAAAAGCGAGATCATAGGCAGTACCGATGTCGGCCGCTACCGACACACCACAGGGGTTGGCGTGTTTGACAATGACGCAGGCGGGCTGGTCAAACTGCTTTACGCATTCTAGGGCAGCATCAGTGTCGGCAATATTATTGAACGAGAGTTCTTTACCTTGTAGTTGTTTGGCGGTGGCCACACTGGCTTCGGTTGGGTTAGCTTCGGTGTAAAAGGCAGCCTTCTGATGGGGGTTTTCACCGTAGCGCATTTCTTGGGTTTTGAAATACTGAACATTAAAGGTGTCAGAAAAATCGCGTGCGGTGTTGTCGGTATCGCGGGCACCAAAGTGGTTGGCGATCATGCCGTCATAACCTGCAGTGTGTTCAAAGGCTTTCACCATCAGCGCGTAGCGAGTGTTGTAATCAAGTTGTCCTTCATTGGCCTGCATTTCTTCAAGCACGGTTGCGTAATCACCGCTATTAACCACAATCGCAACGTCTTTATGATTTTTTGCAGCTGAGCGAACCATTGTTGGGCCGCCAATATCGATGTTTTCAATAGCGTTTGGTAATGTACAGTCCGGATCTGCGACCGTGGCTGCGAACGGGTAGAGGTTAACGATAACCATATCTATAGGTTTAATCGAATGCTCTGCCATCACCGCATCATCGGTACCACGACGACCTAAAATACCACCGTGAACTTTTGGGTGCAGGGTTTTAACACGGCCATCCATCATCTCTGGAAAACCGGTGTAATCGGAGACTTCGGTAACATCAATGTTATTTTCTTGGAGCAGGCGAAAGGTTCCGCCGGTCGAAAGTAGCTCTACGCCGAGGGCGTTTAGTGCGCGTGCAAAATCAACAATGCCATTTTTATCAGATACGCTAATAAGTGCGCGTGAAACTTTTTTAAGATCGCTCATGAAGTCCTCGGGTAGTTACAAAAGATCGTACTGTTTTAGTTTTTTGCGCAGCGTGCCTCGATTGAGGCCAAGTATTTCAGCGGCTTTACTTTGGTTATTTTTGGTGTATTCCAGCACAGCCATTAGCAGCGGCGTCTCTACCTCGGTCATCACTAAATCATAAAGATTGACGGTAGTTTGACCACCTAGACTATCAAAATAACGATCCATAGCAGTGGCGACGCTTAGGCGCAGAGATTGTTGGGTGTCGGTGATGGGTGTTCTCTGGTCTAGGCCGTATTCGTCATTGATGGCTTGATTGATCTTTTGTAATTCCAGTGACTTTTCGGTATTCATGCTACCTGTTCCTCTGAGCGATAATCGAGGAAAAAGTCTTGCAGTAATTGCCTCTGTTGTTCGGTAGTTTCAAGGGCGTTGAACTGCTTGGTGAAGTCTTTTCCTCCGGCCATTGGATTAATATACCAACCGATGTGTTTACGTGAGATACGCAAGCCGCCAGCTTCACCATAAAATTCATGCAGTGCCAAAAGGTGTCCAGACATTACGCGCGAGCACTCTGCCATACTTGGCGGTGCCAGCGGCTGAGAGTATTTGAGATAGTGATTAATCTGATTAAAGATCCAAGGGTTGCCCTGGGCAGCACGCCCAATCATTACCGCCGCGGCGCCAGTATGTTTGAGTACCTCAACCGCTTTTTGTGGATCGTTAATATCGCCATTGGCTAGTACAGGAATTGATACCGCTTCGACAACCTGGGCAATGGTGTCGTACTCGACTTCGCCGACAAAGCGGCATGCCTTAGTGCGGCCATGAACCGCAAGTGATGCAATACCAGCCTCTTCGGCTATTTTGGCAATGGTGACTGCATTGCGATTTTGCCGATCCCAGCCGGTGCGAATTTTGAGCGTTACAGGCACATCTACTGCAGAAACCGTGGCTTTCAAAATATCACTGACCAGTTCTGGATACTGTAACAGCGCAGATCCGGCAGCTCGTTTACACACTTTTTTGGCAGGACAGCCCATGTTGATATCAATGATTTCTGCACCTAACTGCACATTATAACGTGCTGCATCAGCCATCATTTGCGGATCATAACCGGCGATCTGAACTGATCTAGGTGCGGGTTCATCACCAAATTGTATACGCTGTCGAGACTTGCGGGTTGCCCAGGTGTTGGGGTTGGCCGCGACCATCTCTGAGACCACTAAACCTGCGCCCATTTTACGGCATAGTTGTCTGAAAGGTAGATCAGTAACACCGGCCATTGGGGCTAGGACGGTTTTGTTTTTGATCTCATAGGGGCCAATATTGAACAAGATAGTCTCTGCGGTCTGACTTAGTAGCCGAACATGATAACCGTTCAGTGGTTGATTAAAAAGTGATCAACTAAAAAATATGCAGGAATAGTTAAAATTGCGTTGATCTGAAGCTTGCGCGCGTTAAACAGTAACCGCTCAGGCGATGTCTGATTTTTGCGCACTGAGCTGCGCCCACTCGGACTCAATGGACGGTGAGAAAAACCTAAACTGTTGGGAATAGGGTGCTGACACAGCAGTAATCTGACTTTCTAAAAGTCCGGCAAGACACAGTAGACCCTTAGGTTTGGTCATAGCGCATAGTTTGGGCGCGAGTGAAATTAGTGGTGCCGCTAAAATATTGGCCACCATGACTTCGGCATACAGGTTGGCGGGAAGGTCTTCAGGTAGATAGGTCTTCAAGCGATCAGCGGCAATATTATTGCGCTGGGCATTATCGCGACTAGCTAGCAATGCCTGTGGGTCGTTATCAACAGCGATGACTTGTTTAGCGCCGAGCAAGAGCGCCGCAATCCCCAAAATACCAGAACCGCAGCCGTAGTCTATAACCGTCTTGCCGCTCAAGTCTTGTTGGTCTAGCCATCGCAAACACAGGTGTGTAGTAGGGTGGCTGCCAGTGCCAAACGCTAAGCCTGGGTCAAGGCTTAAATTGACTCCGTTAGGGTCGGGTGGGGCAATCCAGCTAGGGCATATCCATAAGCGGTCACCACATTTTAGCGGTTGAAAATGTTGCTTCCATTCCTGCGACCAGTCTTTGTCTTCAAGTTGCTGCCAACGCTTGGTAAGCGCGCCGGGTAAAGCGACCGACAATTTTTCATCAATACTCTTGGTGTCTGTCTCAGAAGAGAATAGTGCGGTCATTACACAATCATCCCACAGTGGCGTTTCGCCTACAGCGGGTTCTAAAATAGGTTGATCAGCAGCATCTTGGAGGGTGACCGAAAGCGCGCCGGCCTCCAATGCTGCGGACTCAACGTCACCACTAAGCTGGCGCGAACATGGGATAATTAGTTGAATCCATTGCATGATTAAGGTCGATCTTTAGGTGTGAGGCTGCCGGTCGGGCAGAGGCTATAGGCCAAGCTTTTTCTCAAGATAATGAATATTTACACCACCTTTTTGAAATGCTGGGTCTCGGACCAAATCTTCATGCAGAGGAATATTGGTTTTGATACCTTCAATAACCATTTCATCAAGCGCAATACGCATTCTTGAAAGGGCTGTTTCCCTATCCTGACCATAGGTGATGACCTTGCCGATCAAAGAGTCGTAATTGGCCGGCACGCGGTATCCGTTATAAATATGCGAATCAACCCGAATACCATTGCCGCCAGGTGCATGATAGGCCTCGATGGTTCCAGGTTGAGGCATAAAGTTTACCGGGTCCTCGGCATTAATTCTGCATTCAAAGGAATGGCCGCGAAAAATAATATCTTCCTGCTGAAAGCTAAGTTCATGCCCACTGGCTATTAGCAGTTGCTCCTTAACAATATCCACACCGGTAATCATTTCTGAGACCGGATGCTCCACCTGAACTCGGGTGTTCATTTCAATAAAGTAAAAGTGACCATCCTCGTAAAGAAATTCAAAGGTACCAGCACCGCGATAATTAATTTGAATGCAGGCGTTGATGCAACTTGTGAATACTGCCTGACGCGCATCTTCGGGGATTCCCGGTGCAGGCGCTTCTTCTAATACTTTTTGATGACGACGCTGCAAAGAACAGTCTCGATCACCCAAATGGATCGCATGGCCTTTACCGTCGGCAAGAATCTGTACCTCAACATGACGCGGATTCTGTAGGAATTTTTCCATGTAGACGGTACCGTCACCAAATGCGGCTGCCGCCTCGGTTTTAGTAATACTGATGGCATTGATTAGGGCGCTTTCATCTTCAACAACGCGCATGCCACGCCCGCCACCACCGGCGGCCGCTTTAATAATAACCGGGTAGCCGATTCTGTTGGCGGTTTGGCGCAGTACGGCCTGATCGTCGGACAAAGGGCCGTCAGAGCCAGGAACGGTAGGAACGCCAGCTGCCTTCATTGCTTTAATAGCAGCCACTTTGTCACCCATAATACGAATGGTATCTGCAGTGGGGCCTATAAACACAAAACCACTTTTCTCGACTTGTTCTGCAAAGTCAGCATTTTCAGCGAGAAACCCATAACCGGGATGTACACCCTCTGCACCAGTAATTTCCATTGCACTAATTATTGCTGGAACATTTAAATAGCTCTGCACCGATGGGTTTGGCCCAATGCAAATAGCTTCATCAGCCAATTTGACATGCTTGAGTGCGGCGTCAACTTTGGAATGAACAGCAACGGTTTTAATGCCGAGCTCTTTACAGGCTCGCAGTATTCTTAAGGCAATTTCGCCACGATTGGCGATAAGCACTTTTTCTAACATAATTCAGGTTCCGAGTACTGTTAAATGATAGTGAAAAGTGGTTGATCAAATTCTATAGGGTCGCCGTCTTCTACCAAGACAGCGCCAATGACACCAGCTTTGTCGGCTTCGATTTGGTTCATCATTTTCATAGCCTCGATGATACACAGAACATCGCCTGGCGATACGGTTTGGCCAACACTAACAAAGGCTGGAGACTCCGGGGCTGGTGACGCGTAAAAGCTTCCTACCATCGGTGAATTAATAGTGTGACCTGCTATGGGCTCATCGACGACAACCGCAGCGGCAGCGGCAGCGGCAGCGGGTGCGGCAGCTAGTGGCGCGGCCAGCATTGGCTGTGGTGCATATGCAGCTGCCGGAACACCTCGACTGATACGGACAGAGTCCTCACCTTCGGTTATCTCAAGCTCGTTAATGTTCGATTCTTCCAGTAGCTCAATGAGCTTCTTAACTTTACGGATGTCCATGTTGGTCTCTCAATTTGTGTTTATTGTTGTAATGTATTTAGTGCCGCTTGCAGTGCAAGCTCATAGCTTTGAATACCGAAACCGCAAATCACACCCATTGCGATATCAGAAAAATACGAATGATGCCTAAACTCTTCGCGGGCATGAACATTTGAAAGATGCACCTCGATGAATGGAATGGCCACACCCAGCAATGCATCACGCAGTGCAACACTTGTGTGAGTAAAGGCGCCGGGATTAAAGATAATAAAGTTGACGCCGCCTTCTGCCGCATCGTGAATGCTCTGGATTAACTCATGTTCGGCGTTACTTTGCTGAGCATCTAGTTGATGACCGGAACTCTGGGCCTGATCAATGAGTCGTTGATTGATGGTTTGTAGGGTTTCGCCACCGTATATTTCCGGCTCACGAGTACCTAGTAAATTAAGGTTGGGGCCGTGAAGTAGCAGTAATTTAGCCATGAGACTCTCAATTCTAAAAGCGACAAAGGCAGAGTCTGCACTAAAACTAATAATCTGTCTATGTAAAAAGGCAAAATTTGATTTTCGACGAAATTAGGGGAATTTAACGCTTATTTTCTGCACTTTTACAGAAAAATTGATTTCTATAGATTTTTTAAACGACGTTTACAGCATTTAGCCGCAGAATAGCGCCAAGATTATGCTTTTTTGTTGAAAATGCGCGAAGTTCTTGAAATTTCGCTGATAAAGCATATAAAATCTTTAAAATCAAGATTTAACCCGATTTAACGCTTCAATGACCGTACTCTCGAGCAAAATTTGCGGTAAAACCTCTGGAGACCCATTACCGGCGGGGTAGACCAAGTACAAAGGCACCCCACTGCGTTGAAATTGATTGAGGAGCTTGGTTATTTCCGGATCGTTATTAGTCCAGTCACCTTTGAGATAGGTAATCTTGTTGTCTTGTAATAGCTTATAAAAGCGATCGGTAAAGGCTACTCGCTCGTTAGCAAGGCAGGTAATACACCAATCGGCAGTTAAATTAACAAATATAGGTTGGCCAGCTTGATTTAATTCAGAAAGACGTTGCGGCGAGTAATTTTCCCAGCGCGGGGGTTCACTGTCTTTTGAAATCGTAAGCCCAGGTGCTGCCAGTGCAGTTATTAAGCAGATTGCAGCGAGAACATTAGTCAATGTGAGGTCAGTAATTTTCTTTCCGCTAGACTGACGCAACTTGGTGAACCAGATGGCCATGGTGACTAAGATCACGCCAAGCACGACGATAGCGACAACGTTTACACTTGTTTGCCGGCCAACTACCCAAAGCAGCCAAACCGCCGTCATATAGAGTGGGAATGCTAAGAATTGTTTAAAAGCATCCATCCAGGCGCCAGGCTTTGGTAACTTCGAGGTCAACCCTGGAATCCAGGTCAATACTATAAAGGGTAGCGCCATCCCGAGTCCTAAAAAGGCGAATACCAGGAGAGCAATATAGGTAGGCTGAGAAATTGCAAAGCCCAGTGCTGGTCCCATAAAGGGCGCGGTGCATGGACTAGCGACTGTTGTTGCTAGTACTCCAGTCATGAATGAAGAGGATAATCCGTCGTTTTGGTTAGATGATTGTCCAATCGACATCAAGCTAGTGCCGATCTCTAGATAACCTGAAAGTGCCATACCCATCACGAAAAATAGGTAAATTAGGACTACAACGAACAGCGGTGACTGCAGCTGGAAACCCCAGCCTACTGCTTCTCCTGCTGCACGCAAACTAAGCATGATTGCGGCTATGGCCACGAACGTTGAGGTTACCCCTAAGGTATAAGCTAGGCCGTGTGCTTGTTTTTGGCGCTGAGTCTGGTGTGTGTTGGTAAAGCTAAGTACCTTGATTGACAGTACCGGAAATACACAGGGCATAAGGTTGAGGATCATGCCACCAACAAGCGCAAAGCCGAGCACCCAAAGCAGTGACAGCGGTTGATTTTGCTGAGCTGAATTAGTGTTCTGCATCGCTAACTTGGCTGCGGTGGTAGGTACGTCGCTAATGACCACACTATTGTTGCCGACATCAATGGTTAGCCATTGTTTGTAGGGTGGATAGCAAAGCCCCGCATCAGCACAGCCTTGAGATTCAATCTGAATTTCCATCTGTCCTTGAACGGCGTTGAAAGGGACTTTTACGGTTGTTTGGCCATAGTAAACTTCGAGCTCTTCTTCGAAAAATTCGTCGTATTTACGCTTGCCGATTTCAAATAAAGGCGGTTGTAGCTGGGTAGTTGGATCAACAGCATTAAATTTGAATCGATCACGGTACAAATAGTAACTGTCTTCAATAGACCAGTTAAACAAGATTTGACTGTCTTCAATAGAAACGGCTACCTGATATACCTGCTCTACAGGCAGAAAACTATTAGTGGATACAATAAGACTAGATGTTGATGGTTGCTCTGAATCGCCAATAAACTTACTTTGTGCGTGGGTTGTTAAAGTCGCTAACAATAGTGACGCAAGAAATGGAATATAGAGCAAATGTTTCATCAGTGAATTCCTGAAATTATAATAAACGACGCCTACTTTAGCGCATTTGTACGGCTGAGCGCCCTGATTGTATCCCTATTTTTCGTGGCGGGATATTTTATGTCTTCGCCAAGCCGATACTAGTCACATAAATCACTGAAATTGTGGAATAGGTCGCGGATTTGAAACTTATTGGCATGCTATAGTTGGACTATGGAATTCATTGATTAAGTTCAGGAGATCGTTTTTTTGAAAAACCTCATTATTTTGGCATTACTGTCGTTAATCCAAAGTCCGTTATGGGCTGCTGACTCAATCTTGTCGGTTGAGCAACAGTCATTGACGTTGACTGGCGGATATCTGCGTACCATGCCCCCGGGGCAAACAGTCACGGCGGGGTTTCTTGTCGTGACTAACAACAGTGGTAGCGACTGCCAGATTGTCTCTGCACAGTCACCGCTTACCGAGAGAATTGAATTCCATGCACATTTACACGCAGATGGCATGATGCAGATGCGACCGATGAAAACGGTTATGGTCGCTGCTGGGAAAACTGTGCGCTTTGAGCCTGGTGCTCTGCACCTAATGTTTTTCAACGTTAAAAGGCGACTTGTTGATGGCCAAACAGTGTCACTTCAGCTGAATACTGATAACTGTGGGAGTCACTCGCTGATATTAGACATAAGAAGTGTACTGCGCCCAATGATGGATCATTCTTGATGGGTGTTTTTGCCACGTTTAAGGCCGGCTGGCGACGCGTTTTCAGTCATGCGGGCGAGACATTATCTGAGGAATACATTGGCAAAAATGCACCAAAACGGCTGCGTTATGGGCTCTATTTGAGCGCTATAGTGCTGATGCTATTAGTGGTGTTGGGAATTTACTGGAGCAATGAACCAGAACCGTTTAGTGTACATAAAGATTCAAATTCAGGGCTGCCAATTGTAGTGGGTGTGACCACCACCAATACACTTATTGGCGTGGTCGATGTTTTGTTGGATAAGCCCGGTGGCTATCTAAGTAACGATCTTATGCCGCCGGCAATTTGGTTAGATAATTTACCCAGCTGGGAGTATGGCGTGCTGATACAGGTTAGAGACCTCAGTAAGGCCATGCGTGAATCATTTAGTCGTTCGCAATCTCAGTCTACGGAAGATTATGATTTGTCGTTGGCGGAGCCTCGGTTTAATGTCGATCATGTTCGCTGGGCGGCGCCTTGGCCGGAGAGTGAGTATGCCGAAGGCCGCAAGCACCTGCAGGGATATGCGAAACGGTTGAGTGATCGAGAAGTGTTCGATGCCCAATTCTATACCCGAGCTGATAATTTACGTTATTGGCTGGGTACGGTTGAAAAACGGCTCGGTAGTTTGTCACAACGACTATCCGCGAGTGTTGGGCAGCGGCGAATTAATACCGATCTTGCCGGTGCAACAGGTGCCCGCCAATCTACCGATTCACCCCAGGAAATCACTGTCAAAACGAGCTGGTGGGAAATTGACAATGTATTTTACGAGGCGAGAGGAACATCATGGGCATTAGTGCATTTCTTAAAGGCCATTGAGGTGGATTTTCATGATGTGTTGGAGAAAAAGAACGCCCTTGCGAGCGTCCAGCAGATAATTCGCGAGTTAGAAATGACACAGCATTCAATCTATTCGCCAATGATCGTCAATGGTCGAGGGTTTGGCTTGTTAGCCAACCATTCCTTGGTCATGGCGTCTTATGTTAGTCGTGCCAATGCGGCTATTATCGACTTGCGAGAATTACTGTCAAAAGGCTAGATCGACTAGTTAGCTGGATAGTGCGTAACAATGCCTTGCTGAGTGGCCAAAAATAGCACGTCTGCGGGCTTGAGTGCGAACAAACCATTGGTGACTACACCGGTAATATGATTGATTTTTTCTTCCAGTTCACAGGCAGATCCTACGGGATGTAAATGGTGAACATCAAGAATGAGATTGCCATTGTCGGTAACTACGTTTTCACGCCAAACCGGATCGCCACCAAGTTTAACGAGTTCTCGTGCGACATGACTTCTCGCCATTGGAATGACTTCTACGGGGAGAGGGAAGCCGCCTAGATGACTAACCCACTTGCTTTCATCAGCAATACAAACGAATTCGTTGGCTACCGCGGTTACAATTTTTTCTCGTGTCAGCGCGGCGCCACCCCCTTTGATTAGCTCCAAGTGAGGGTTTGCCTCATCAGCACCGTCAACATAAATAGTCACTTCCGATACTGCATTTAATTCGTAAACCGCAATACCGTGACTCCGTAGCCGTTCTGCAGAACCTTCTGAGCTGGCAACAGTAGCCAAAAAAAGATGTTTATGTTTTGCAATTAGATCGATAAAACAGTTTGCGGTTGATCCGGTGCCAATGCCGACAATACTGTCTGCGTCGACTTTCCTCAAAACATAATCTACAGCTGCTTGAGCGACGGCCTGTTTAAGTTGATTCTGATCCACGAATTACCCCTGCTTATTAAATAATTGCCGACAGCTTTAATTATACGGTGATTAGTTTAGAAAATCAGATTCATACTGCTAGGTATGATGGAATTTAGCGTTAATTAAAACAAGAAACTGGCGTAATTGACGATATCAAACTACCATTGGCCATTACCACACACCTGGATATCCCATGCCACAGACGTACGTAAAAAAAATTCTTGATGCTCGCATCTACGATTTGGCTCTGGAGACACCGGTTGATAAAGCGCCGCTATTATCTCAACGCCTGAAAAATCAGGTGTTGCTTAAGCGAGAAGACCTGCAGCCAGTCTTTTCATTTAAGTTACGCGGTGCTTACAACAAACTACGGCATCTGTCGAAGGAGCAATTAGCGGCGGGAGTCATTGCGGCCTCAGCGGGTAATCATGCTCAGGGTTTGGCGTTGGCTGCGCAAAAAATGGGCGTCAAAGCGACCATTGTAATGCCCAAGACAACTCCGCGTATTAAGGTCGATGCGGTCCGTGGTTGGGGCGCTAATGTAGTTTTGTTTGGGGATAATTATGATACTGCTGCTGGCCATGCGAATCAGCTATTGGAAGAGCAGGGACTTACCTACATTCATCCGTTTGATGATCCCGATATTATTGCCGGTCAGGGTACTGTGGGTATGGAGATATTGCGTCAGCTGCCGGGTGATCTAGATGCAATTTTCATTGCCGTGGGCGGCGGGGGGCTGTGTGCCGGTGTCGCTGCCTATGTAAAGTATGTGCGCCCTGGAGTTAAAATTATTGCCGTTGAATCTGATGATGCGGCCTGTCTTGATGCGGCTATGAAAGCGGGGCAACCGGTAAAGCTCAAAGAGGTCGGTATTTTTGCTGATGGCACGGCGGTTGGCCAAATAGGCACAGAAACCTTTCGAATTCTCAAAGACTTAGTCGACGAAGTTATTACGGTCAGCACAGATGAGATCTGCGCGGCGATTAAAGATGTATATAACGATACGCGAGCGATCTGTGAGCCTTCTGGAGCCATGGGAGCAGCCGGACTTAAAAAATATGTTGAACACCACGGGGTTGTGGGTCAAACCTTACTGGCGATTCAGTGTGGAGCCAATATTGATTTTGATCGACTGCGCTATATCTCAGAGCGCACCGAAGTGGGTGAGAAGCGTGAGGCGATTCTGGCGGTTACGCTTGATGAAAAACCCGGTAGTTTCAAGCATTTCTGCAAAGCATTGGGCAAGCGGACTATCTCAGAATTTAACTATCGTTTTAGCAGCTCAGATCAAGCTCAGATTTTTGTTGGTGTCAAAGTGACCTCTGATGACGATCGTTTCGAACTAGTGAGCGAGTTAAGTGAGGACGGTTATCCTGTCTCGGATATGACCGACAGCGAACTTGCCAAATCACATATTCGGCACATGGTGGGGGGGCGTTCACCTCAGGTTGGCGAAGAGCAGGTTTTTCGATTTGAATTCCCTGAGCGTCCTAGCGCATTACTCAACTTTTTAACTGAACTGGGCGATGACTTAAATATATCGATGTTCCATTATCGGAATCATGGTTCAGCATTTGGCAAAGTCTTAGTCGGGTTTCAAGCGTCACATAAGGAAGGCTTAGAGGTTAAGCGATTTTTAGATGAACTGGGTTATCGGTGCGAAGATGAAACCGACAACCAAGCTTATCGTTTTTTTCTAGGTAGCTAAGACGCTGTAAGCTTAATTAATTAACCTTAGCTTTAGAGCAAGTCAGAAATTTTGCGTATTTGAATCGCTTCAAAACCTGATCCTGCAAGTGCATCAGAAATAACCACGACCGGATCGTCAGGAGAGAAATCATCTCTGGTCAACATAACAGCGGCGGCAGATGCCAGCGTTTGTTCGGGATCTTCACTAAATTCGATTTGATAGCTCAATACATTACGGTTGAGCATTAACTGGCGTCTGGTCAAATCATTATCAGTAAAGGCACAAATAATAGATTGCTGGGGGTGGCAGTTGGTCACTCTGTTGGCCATACGTCCGCGCCGAGTCGGAACCATAATCGCTTTTGCCGAAATGGACTCGGCTAAGGTAACTGCGGCTTTGGCTATCTGCTGCTTATCTTCTTTGACCTCTAAATTATCTGTGAACAAGAGGCCTCTACTACTCTCGGTAGAGCGCGCAATACGATCTAAAATCTCCACACATTTAACCGGATACTTACCTACGGTGGTTTCACCGGACAACATAATTGCATCAGCCTCTTCGTACACAGCATTGGCAACATCAGTGACCTCAGCGCGAGTGGGAATTGGATTTTCAATCATAGATTCAAGCATGTGGGTTGCGACAATAACGCGCTTACCCATTTCTGCGCAGGTACGGATTATGCGGCGCTGAATTCTAGGTAATACTTCGAGGGGAATTTCAACACCAAGGTCTCCTCTCGCTACCATTATGCCGTCGGCAGCCTCGATAATTTCAACCATATTGGTAATGGCTTCTTGGTCTTCCAATTTTGCGACAACTTTAATTTTATCTGCTCTATCACCAAGTAGTTCACGCAGTTCATGAATATCTGCAGCCTCTCGGACAAAAGATAGCGCAATAAAATCAACGCCTTGACTCATACCAAACTCAATATCGCGGCGATCTTTTTCGGTAATAGCAGGAAGATTTACTCGAATCCCTGGCAGATTAACATGACGCTTACTCTTTAACAGACCACCATCAATAACCTTCACCTGCATGACTCGTTCTTGTTTTTCTAACACTTGAAGATTGATTAGACCATTGTCTACGGTGATGATGTCACCGACATCTACATCATTAATAAGGTCATCATAATTAACGTGGATAGACGATTCTTCAACATTTTCTGCTCCGCGGGCGACGATAGATATAGTATCGCCCTCATTCAGATGCAGGTCATTAGCCATATCGCCGGTGCGTATTTCAGGGCCCTGAGTATCGAGCAAAATCGCAACTGGATGATCGAGTTTTTGGTTCAGTAATTTTATCGACTGGATGATTTTTGCATGCGATTCATGATCGCCATGAGACATATTTAGCCGTGCAACATTCATTCCGGCGGAGGCAAGTTTTTCTAGCATTTCAATTGATTCAGTGACCGGGCCAATAGTGCAAATTATCTTGGTCTTACGCATATTATTTCTTTCTCAGTTGCAATTAGATGTAATGGAATATCCCAGCTCTGACTAGATATCTGAGAGACTTCCTGCCCACTATGGGCAAGCCCTACCAGAGTTAGTGCCGGCTTTTCTATTAATTTCATGAATGCCAGAGTGCGATCATAATAGCCACCACCCATACCAATTCGATTGCCCAGTCTGTCAAACCCAACCAGGGGCATAAAAAGCACATCCATATTATTTACTGATTGAATTTCAGACTCAACGTGGACAGGCTCTAAGATACCATAACGATTAGGCTGCAATATTGTATTTGCGTTGAAAGAGGCGAAATATAAGCTGTTGGCTGACTTAGGATCTATAACTGGCAAGAAACATTGCTTATTGAGTTCATTAGCTGAGGATAAAATTATTGAGGGATCAATTTCGCCGTCATTGGCTAGGTATAAACCAACACGATTAGCTTTTTGGAAAAAAGCGCTTTCTATTATTAGGTCAGCCAGAGATCGAGCTGCCTGCTGTTGCTGTAATAGCGTCAGTGACCGTCTTTTAAGACGCAACTGCTGTCGAATCTCGCTGCTATTCATTGATTGCTCTCATCAATAATTAAACCCCAGGGTGCCGCTGCCAACGTGGCCTTGAACCGAACAGTTCAAGTTGGCAACTCTCGCAACATATCAGGCTTTCCGACGCACGGAATTGCACAACAATGATGACAAAAAGAAGCCGGATAATAATTATCGGCTCAGGGACTTCTTGGCTGGCAAACACCCCAGGAGGGACTAGTATAACAGAGAGGGTTAAAAAAATAGCAGCCGAAAATACGATTTATATGCACTATTTTCTAGCTAATTTAAATTAATTCGTTAAATCAGCTAGCACTGAATTCAGTTTTGAATCCATTGAGCTTAAAAGCCCAGAAGCTTGGTTATTTTGTTTCGCAGAATCCTGAGTACGAATCAAGTCATGAGTCAGATTGAGCGCTGCCATTACG
>CAJJAU010000085.1 GCA_905182275.1 gamma proteobacterium HTCC2207 | reverse complement strand
AGGTTAACCAGCGTAACAATGCACTAGGATCCATTGTCGCCGCACCGCCCTGCTCTTTAAACTGTTTACCCATCTCACTACCTCACCATAAGCACAATATAGATTAACTCAGTAAAACCTCACAACCAGTGCCCGCAAGTAGCTTATTAACACTCTCTTGATCACTCTGACTTAACACCTTAAATTCACCCTTAATCCATTCAAGGCATTTACCCTGATAGCCAAAAGTCTGCTGACTCCACAAACTACCGTCAATATCAGCTTCCCATATCTTATCGCCACGATTAAGTGCTGCGGCATTCGCTAACAGAGCCGGCACATAGACCCTGCCAACCTCATTGAGTAGTGAAGTTAAGCTTGCCGGTATCTCATCGGAAGTGTTCCAGTCATTGCCTGCTGTCTCAAGTCCACATTGGTCTTCCATTAACCCCGTCCAAGCCACCACTCTGGGTGCCAAAGCATGAGCAATCTTACGTGAGCTAGGATCAAATCCCACTAATTGAGTTAACTGCCCATAGATAGCAAAGTCGCAGGCACTGGGGCGACGACCTAGGATAAAAGGCTGAGTTTCTAAAAGGGATTCCAGCGCCACCAAAAACCGTCGATAACTCGCATCGATCAAGGGTGCAGTCACATCATTGGAGCCCACAACATGAAGACGGCGTACTTGTTTATTGGTTATCCATGGCTTGAACTGCTTGTGCGTGTCAACCGGCATATCTGTCTTATGAAAAAACGGCAGCAGTGTCCCAGCATTATCGGCATCCTCATCAAGAGCCCAGCGATAATGGAACATATACTTGGTACACCATTCATCGGCAAAGTCCTCCAATAAGTAATCAATAAATGCCATCACAGGATTAGCTGGAATTACTTGTCGATGAGAAAATTCGGCCTCAAGCCTGCGAATGATGGGAGTAGAATCACACACCGCCTGTAACACTCCAGAAGTATCTGGCATTAGGCAAGTCGGGAGCAAAGGAACTTTAGGTAATGGTATCCCCATCTCCGTTAAAACACTCCCTGGATCACCCCAGATAATTCGATAGTCGATATGGCGATAACGCAACAAGGCGGTCATTTTTCGGGTATAGGGCGACGGTGGAACACCAATCAAAACAAGAGGCTTAACATCAGGCATTGGGGAATATTCCTTTTTTGGTCGTAAACACGCATAACTGACCAATATATTGACATACCTACTGCCATCATGACACCCTTAGTTTTTTGATCGATGCAAGGTATCTCCATGACAATTAGTAAACGTTTTATCATTTTGAGCGTAATCGCTCTTATCGCTGTGGGTATTTATGCTAACCAGACTTTGATAATGCGACAACTTTTACCCACTGCCGCTACTCGCGTCATACAATTCGATGTAATCAGTGACCTTGGTGAGGGTCTACATGTGGCTCTTTGTGGCGCAGGTGGCCCCATGCCAAGCGATAATAGGTCTGGGCCTTGCGTTGCCGTGATTGCAAACTCTGAAATGTTCATCATAGATGTTGGCGTTGGTGGATCTTCCAATTTGGCTCGAATGGGCCTAAATAGAGGCGCTATCGAGGCCGTCTTTCTTACCCACTTTCATTCTGATCATATTGGTGGTTTGGGAGAGTTAGCCATGAATCGTTGGGTGGCAGGCTCACATACGAGCCCTCTAACCGTGCACGGGCCAAGCGGCGTTTCAGAGGTCGTTGCAGGGTTTAACCAAGCTTACGCACAAGATTCAGTGCATCGTTATGACCATCATGGCAACTCCGTAGCAAACCTCAGCGGCTCAGGATTGGTTGCAAGTAGCCATCAGGTCCCAGAACTGGGCCAAAAGACAATGGTTTATGACAAAAGCGGCTTAACGGTGGAGATGTTTGCAGTAGACCACCAACCCATATCACCCGCTGTGGGTTATTTATTTACCTTTAAAGGACGAACAGTGTTGATTTCAGGAGATACCACAAAAAGTGCAAATATTGAGCTTTTTTCAAAACAAGTCGATCTACTGGTGCATGAAGCATTATCTAATG
Source organism: gamma proteobacterium HTCC2207 (assembly GCA_905182275.1). GTDB lineage: Bacteria > Pseudomonadota > Gammaproteobacteria > Pseudomonadales > Porticoccaceae > HTCC2207. The sequence continues at coordinate 1,328 of CAJJAU010000085.1, read as the reverse complement.
AGTTGCTATCCGTGATGAGCCAATCCGCAGAACGAGCTGGCAATTCCCCGCTTAGTAAGATTTTTCATGATGTTCTTGATTACCATACTAGCCCGACAGAAGTGGCTGAAATTGCACGAGATGCGGATGTTGGACATCTACTTTACTACCATATAGTGCCGCCTCTTGACATACCGGGACTTGAGGCCATCTGGCTAGATGGGGTTGATGATATTTTTACGAAATATACGCTAGGGGTAGATGGAACAATGTTTACATTACCAGGGAACTCTACGGAGATAATTAAAGTCGACTCTAGAATGTAACTATATCATGTTGATTTAAAACGGTTAAATAGGCTTTAAAAAGATCTTCTACGCACTTTTGTTAATTGTTTAAATATGGCAAACATGACAAAATGAACACAGCAGAATTTAGCAATTGATGTTAAATAACTCGACGTAAAGGCTTACACAATGACACAACCTCAGGACGTTAAACCTATTGCTCAGGACAAGCCTGACGGTCGACTGCTACGCAGCGAACGGAGTCGTCAGCTAATCATTACCGCCATTATTGAGTTAATCGATGAGGGGCACCTAATCCCTACTGCACAGCAGGTAGCGCATCGCGCTGATGTTGGAATTCGTTCGGTATTCAGGCATTTTGATGACATGGACAGCATCTTCGAAACCGCCAATGAAATCATACTTAAAGATACACGACCCTTATTTGAGGGCGGCGATCGCTCGGGTGATCTAGATACTAGGGTTTTACATGCAATAGACAAGCTCACTGGCGGCTACAGATCAGTCAAAAACTTTATGCTGTCAGGTAGAATCCGTCGATGGAACACGCCAATCATCCAAAAAAATTACACACTTAACCAAAAACGTTTGCAAAAAGAGTTAGAAAGTTGGGTACCTGAAATCTGTGATTTAGCAGAATGCGATCGACAATCGGCCTATGCGCTGGCCTCATTCGACTTTTGGTTGCGCCTACATGAGGATCAGCAGGTCTCTCAAACAGACTGCGTTAAGCTTATTTCCCGACAAATACGTCAGCTATTTACCTAAGGAATCAATCTCGCTACTGTCATAACCTGACCCAATCAGTTTAGTGACCAGTGATTCTCAAACAACCCCGCACCCTCTTATGCTAGTGTGATATAAAACATAATGTATGCGAAGCACCAAACTGGAAAGACCCTAGGAGGCCATAGTGAAAAATAAAGTTGCACTCATTATCGGTGCCGGAGACGCTATTGGGAGTGCCATAGCGCGTAAATTCTCACAAAGGGGCCTCACCGTCTGCCTCACTAGGCGCAACGAGGAGAAACTCAAGCCCTT
>CAJJAU010000084.1 GCA_905182275.1 gamma proteobacterium HTCC2207 | reverse complement strand
TTCTGAGTCAATCAAAGGACATAACATATCATCAGCGAACATCACCGTGATGTCTGCATCATTGGCGATAAACCGAACTTCGGGGCCCGTTAAACGAAAATTAAGAGGTACAAAAACTGCGCCTAAGCAACCACAAGCATAGAGTAACTCAAGGAATGCTGGATGATTAAGCCCTATATAACCAACACGATCGCCTTTAGAAACACCACCATCACGAAGAATCGTTGTTAGGCGCCTCACTTGATCACCTAACTCTGCACAGGTTAAGGTTTGACCCTCAAATGTGAGTGCTCTGGCATCTGGTGTTAGCAATGCACGACGTAAAATAGTGTGGCCTAAACCAATATTTGCTGCTTGTGAATTTGACATGAAAATTTCCTTTGTAGTTTTTATTGCGCTGACGATTTTTCACATCAGCACCCCGTCTCTGCATTACTCTTATTCGACATTCATAATGGGAGAAATAGTACGTTTCTATGCTTGTCTAATCTTTGGTTTATATGCCATCAACAGTAGCGTTTATGCCAATCACTATAGAGCCGAATAATTTACACCTAAAAGCAGGCACGATTATTGCTGATCTCTTAGATGGAACCATTAGTGTGTTCCGTTGCACTATTTTAATAATACTCGCTACCTAAGGCCCAAAACCAGTGATGATTATAATTGCACTAGAAAACCTGTCCAAACACGCGCGCTTTTGCACCAAAATGGAGCAACGCTAACCATGGTTGACGCTATAATCACCAAAACGGGCATGCAGCGACTCATTTTTACTGATCTGGACGGCACCCTATTAGATCATGACAATTACAGCTATGAACCGGCTGCGAACTTACTTGAAAAGCTCAACAACATTGGTATCCCTGTCATACCGACAACCAGTAAAACCCGCAGCGAAGTGCTACCCCTTCGGCGGGCTATTAATAATGAACACCCCTTCATTACCGAGAACGGTGCGGGAATTTATATTCCGAAAGACTATTTTTCGTTTGTCTGTGATAGCTGGATAGATAAGGGTACGTTTTGGCTTCAATCTAGCTGTAAACCACGCAGTATATGGCTCTGCCTTATCGATCAGTTGTCAGCACAGTTTACGGCAGAATACCAAACCTTCAACTCACTTTTCACTCGAAATGGCGCATCGGCCATCGCCGAAATAACAGGATTGAGTCTGCACCAGGCTGCATTGGCCAATGAACGAGAGTTTAGTGAAACCATTGTCTGGTTAAGCACCGAATCTCGAAAGTCTGTCTTTATCCAAGCGTTAACCGATCAAGGCGCTCGAGTCCATCAAGGTGGGCGTTTTTTAAGCGTTACTGACCACGCGAACAAAGGGGCTGCGCTGCTAGCACTAAAAAGTCTCTACCTGCAAGAACCCTACATAAAAGGCTGCGATACCCTAGCCCTGGGTGATGGGAAGAATGACGTGGAAATGCTAAAGATGGCCGACTCGGCAAGCATAATAAGATCACCACACCATCCACCACCAGTGGTAAATAGGACCGAAAACATTACTACCAGTCTGAAAAACGGTCCTGAAGGCTGGGTATATGAAGTCACTGCGTGGTTACAAAAATTTTAACAACAACAAAGAGTATTTTATGGGCGACTTTCACCAAAACGGTATTATAACAACGCTACACAATCTCTCTCGACGTCCCGTGGAGGATTTAGACGAGGAATTGTTGGCGTTCTCCAAAACACGCCCTCTTGGGCTTATATTACCTTCGTTATTTTCCGAGCTAGAGGGTGCGGCGTTACCTCTTATCGTCGATGAGCTAAAACACGTCCCGTATTTGAATCAAGTGGTTATTGGGCTTGATAGGGCTAATGAGAGTGAGTATCGACACGCATTGGATTTTTTTGCGCCACTACCTCAACACCACCGTGTTTTGTGGAACGACGGCCCAAGACTTCAAGCCATTGACCAAAAGCTTCAGGCGTTGGATCTGGCGCCAAAAGAGCTCGGCAAGGGTCGTAATGTCTGGTATTGCATGGGCTATGTTTTGGCATCCAATAAAGCCGAATCTATCGCCTTACATGATTGCGACATAACTACCTATACACGAGAGCTGCTGGCGCGACTTATCTATCCGGTGGCCAACCCTCGGTTCAATTACGAATTTTGTAAGGGTTACTATGCCCGCGTTGCTAATGGCAAGATTAATGGCCGAGTATCTAGACTATTAATATCACCACTACTGAAGGCACTGAAAACCAGCATTGGCCATACTGAATATCTCAATTATATGGATAGTTTTCGCTACCCTCTAGCCGGTGAATTTTCGTTCCGTCGCGATGTGCTAAACGACATCCGTATCCCTAGCGATTGGGGACTTGAAATTGGTGTACTCTCAGAAATGTATAGAAACTACGCGACCAATCGTCTCTGTCAGGTAGACATAGCCGAGAACTATGACCATAAACACCAGCAATTGTCTCTGGATGATGACAACGGCGGTCTATCAAAAATGTCTATTGATATTGTAAAAGCAATATTCCGTAAATTGGCGACACAGGGCGTTACTTTTAGCCATGAGGCGTTTCGATCGATAAAAGCCACCTACTACCGAATGGCCTTAGATGTTATTGAAAACTGTCATAACGATGCCATTATGAATGGCCTAACCCTTGATATTCATGAAGAGGAAAAAGCGGTCGAAATGTTTGCTCAAAACATTATCAAAGCCGGGGATGTGTTTTTCAATAAACCGCTAGAACGCCCCTTCATTCCCAGCTGGAACCGTGTTGTCAGCGCCATCCCGGACATTTTCGATCAGTTAACTGAGGCCGTTGAGGCAGATCATAATGAGTTCGCCCGATCAAAAATAAGCACAGCGAAGCCCTAGCTAATGGACACTAACTATCATCTCTATGATCGAGTCATTGAGCACTTGCATGCTATTTATGGCGACCAAATAACTAGTGGCATTGATGCTCTTGCCAGCGATGTAATCGGACTGATGGGGCTCGACCCCAAACAGGACGTCGTAAATCAGGTCAGAAACCTCTGGGACCAAAAAGAAATAGTCATGATCACCTACGGTGATTCAGTGCTCCAGAGGGACATAAAGCCACTTAAAACGCTGAAGACCTTTGTCGACAAATATTTTTCTGACAGTATTAGTGCGCTCCACATACTCCCCTTTTATCCGTTTACCTCGGATGATGGTTTTTCTGTGCTCGACTATTCCAAAGTCAATGAATCTCTCGGCGATTGGAATGACATACAAGCCATCGCAAACGACTATTCACTCATGGCTGATCTGGTGATAAATCATTGCTCAGCGCGCAGCCGTTGGTTTGATAACTTTATTAAGGACCAAGACCCGGGGAGAGGATTTTTCGTGACAGCGGACCCTGAAGATGACTTGAGCGATGTGGTTAGACCCCGACTCAATCCCCTTTTACGTGAGACCCAGACTACCGTGGGTCAACAACATGTGTGGTGCACCTTTAGCCATGACCAAGTTGACTTGGATTTTCGCAATCCAAAGGTATTAAAGGCCTTTGTGACCATTATTCGTCAGTATTTAGACAATGGTGTGAAGTTATTTAGACTCGATGCAGTTGCGTTTTTATGGAAAGAACTGGGCACGCCATGCATTAATTTACCTCAGACTCATGAAATAGTGCGATTACTTAGAACATTGATCGAGTATAAAAATCCCAATGCCGTCATAATCACCGAAACTAATATTCCTAACCGCGAAAACCTTGCCTACTTCGGTAACGGTAATGAAGCTCACTGTATCTACAATTTCTCTCTGCCACCGCTATTGCTCAATACACTAGTCAGTGGAGATTGTTCTGCTCTTAAACAATGGATGATGAGCATGCCACCGGCGCGTCATGGAACCGCCTATTTTAATTTTATCGCCTCCCATGATGGAATCGGATTACGACCCGCTGAGGGATTGCTTTCAGAACAAGAAATCGATGGGCTAGTCGAGACTATGGGCACTTTTGGTGGTTACACCTCATGGCGAGCGCTGGAGAATGGTGACAAGAAGCACTATGAAATTAATATTTCACTGTTTGATGCCTTGCAAGGCACCCACCATGGACCTGACGAGTTTCAAATTGAGCGTTTCACCTGCGCACATGCCATCATGATTGCCTTAGAAGGTATTCCTGGCATTTACATTCATAGCCTATTAGGTACCCCAAACGACCATGAACGAGTCAGAAACAGTGGGCATAATCGAGCGATTAATCGCCATCAATGGTCTTATCCAGTATTAGAATCTCATCTATCAGACCATCAAAGTATCCACCACAAAATTTACTATACTCTAAATACATTACTTGCACTGCGTAGGCAGCAACCCGCATTTCATCCCAATGCGACTCAGTTTACATTGCATATGGGCGATCAATTATTCGGGTTTTGGCGTCAAAGCATGGATCGCCAGCAAAGTATCTTCTGCATCAGTAATATTAGCCTTGTAACTCAGTCTGTGAGCCTGTCCGATATAAATCTTATCGACAATGAGCCATGGTTTGACCTTATTAGTGGGCAGCCCTGCAAGGGGCAGCATGACATTATGACGATACAGCCCTACCAAACTGTCTGGATAACCAATCAACACTAATTCCTACTGTGCATTGAATGGAATGGCTAAGACCATTCAGATTGGCTTTAAGAATATAATAAACTGGTCTAAGAGCGCTGTACGCTGGTGTTTCTCTATGTTCTATAATACAAACAAATTACCAATAAGGACATCGCTCCATGAAGATTGAAACCCAAGCCATCCATGCCGGATTTGGAGATGACCCAACAACGCGTGCCGTTGCTGTTCCCATCTATCAAACTACCTCCTATAGTTTTCGAGATACACAGCATGGTGCAGATCTATTCAACCTAGCTGAGCCGGGTAATATTTATACGCGCATTATGAACCCTACCAGCGATGTGTTGGAACAGCGTATGGCGCAGTTAGAGGGTGGCGTAGGCGCATTGGCAGTTGCATCGGGCATGGCGGCAATCACAGCGGCTATTCAAACCGTTGCTCGCGCCGGAGACAACATTGTCAGTGTCAGTCAACTGTATGGCGGCACCTACAACTTTTTTGCTCACTCTCTGCCCAACCAAGGCATTGAAGCTCGCATGGCCTCCGGTGATGATATCGATGCACTAGAAGCCTTAATTGATGACAACACTAAAGCCCTGTTCTGTGAATCGATCGGCAACCCAGCCGGTAATATCGTTGATATAAAGGCGCTGTCGGATATGGCGCATAAGCATGGTGTTCCGGTGATTGTCGACAACACCGTTGCCACACCTATACTGTGCCGACCATTTGAACAAGGCGCTGATATCGTCATTCACTCGCTAACCAAATATATTGGTGGGCATGGCACCTCGGTGGGTGGCGTAATTATTGATTCAGGTAAATTCCCCTGGAAGGATCACCCTCGTTTCCCTGCATTTAATGAACCAGATCCGTCTTATCATGGCGTGATTTATGCCGATGCATTGGGCGAAGCCGCCTTTATTGGCCGCGCACGCGTTGTGCCGCTGCGCAATATGGGTGCCGCTATTTCACCCTTTAATTCGTTCTTGATTTTGCAGGGTTTAGAGACCTTGGCTATACGTATGGAGCGACATACGGATAATGCACTTGCCGTTGCCAAATATCTGGCTGCCCATGATTTGGTTGACTGGGTCAACTATGCAGGCCTTGAAACTGACAAGTACTATGAACTGGCAAAGACAGTAGTCAGTGGCAAACCATCAGCTATTTTGAGCTTTGGTATCAAAGGTGGCGAAGCCGCCGGCGGTAAGTTCATCGATGCGCTGCAATTGGTCAAGCGATTAGTCAACATTGGTGATGCAAAGTCTTTAGCATGTCACCCCGCCAGCACCACTCATCGTCAGTTAAATGATGAAGAGCTGAAAGCAGCAGGCACTAGCCGTGAGATGGTTCGCATCTCTGTAGGTATAGAGCATATCGACGATATCATCGCTGATATAACCCAAGCATTAGATGCAGCAAAGTAACTTTTCACTGTTACTAGAATAAAAAAACGGCACCTTAGGTGCCGTTTTTATTTTAGAACCCTTTATAGTTAAGTCTCTACATCACTCTTCTCAACTAACCTTAAAAGATTTTGTGCTTGCCCGCTAATATCTCAACATACATTTTGTGGTCGCCTACAAAGCTATATAACGGATATTTAAACGTGGCCGGCTTATTATGCTCGACAAAGAAATGAGCGACCCACGCAAACCCATATCCAGAGAGTAATGAGTAAAGCAGATAGAAAAAATCAAAGGTTATGAAAAACCTTACATAAAAGTATATAGCGATGGTGGTGCCAATAAAATGCAGCAGTTTTGTATACTTATTGTCATGCTCACTTAAGTAATAAGGATAAAAATCTTTAAATGTTGTATATCTTTCCATGCTGATTGCCCCTATCTACACGCTATGCTCTCAGGCCGTGGACTCCAAGTATTAACTCAGCCATTTTGTATTCTGACTGAGTTTAATCCTCGGAGCTAAAATATCAAGTGCGCTATCATCAGCGGTTAAAAGCCCCTAGCCTAGGGCTTTTACAGTCTACTGACGAACGACTTATTCAAGGTCTCCCGAGTCGTCACTGTCGTCATCGTCACCGGACACTGCATCGATAACCGCCCCACCCACTTTAATCGGCGCCGTCACTACGGCAATAGCAACATCAGTAACACCCTCAACCACAGCTACCGCTAAACAGCCTGTTTGAGACGCGCATAACAACAGTAAAACAAGTATCTTTTTCATTTAACATTCCTTTAAAAATAGTGCGGGTATTATGCATTTTGAGGCCGCCATTGTGTAGTTTAAAGCCGCTTATAGCAGAATTATTGTTAAAGTTATTCATTAAAAAATGTCACACACATAATTAGCTTACTTTATGGTACTGTATGTATATACAGTAATTGAGCCTAAAGCGATTATGCAATATGCAGAACTTCACTGCGTCAGCAATTTTACATTTTTGCGCGGTGCCTCCCATCCTCAGGAATTGATTCATACCGCGTCAACTCTTGGCTATCAAGCACTTGCCATTACAGATGAGTGCTCTTTGGCTGGCGTGGTGAAAGCGCATGTGGCTGCACGTGAGTGCGGGCTGCCACTCATTATTGGTAGTGAGTTCATCATTGATGAACAAAAATTAGTCGTCTTGGTGACTAACCGCCAGTCTTATTCTGAATTGTCCGGACTCATCACGTTAGCTCGACGCCGCAGCAACAAGGGCGAATATCGACTGGAGTGGTCAGACTTGAGCAATAACTTGCCCAATGCCCTACTGATTTGGTTGCCCTCGGGTCAAGCTGATGTTGATAACGCCATAGGCTATCAACTGAGCAACTGGTTTAACGATAGGTTATGGGTTGGCGTTGAACACCTGCTTGATGGTGATGAGACTAACCAATATTACTATCGACGCAATTTAGCGGCGCTGTGGGAGGTGCCTATGGTGGCCTGTGGCGATGTTCACATGCACTCCAAAGAACGTCAAAACCTACAGGATACATTGACCGCCATACGCTATAACTGCTCGGTAATGTCTCTCGGGAAACGCCGTTTTGCCAATGCAGAACGACGTCTGCGCAGCCTATCTTATCTCGACAGACTATATCCGCCTGCACTTATAGCGGAAACTATTGCGATTGCTAGGCGCTGCCAGTTTTCGCTTGAAGAACTGCGCTATGAATATCCCTCTGAAGTGGTGCCCGATCACCTAACCGCCGCCGAACAGCTACGTTACCTGGTCGATGAAGGGGTTAAGAAACGCTGGCCACAAGGCCCATCAACGCGCGTTACAGACCAAATCAATTATGAGCTAAAGGTTATTGCTGAACTCAATTACGAGAGCTATTTCCTCACTGTGCATGACATTGTCGCCTTTGCCCGCAGCCGTCATATTCTTTGCCAGGGCCGCGGCTCTGCCGCCAATTCTGTGGTCTGTTACTGTCTGTTTATCACCGAGGTGTCCCCCGATCAGATTTCGCTGCTTTTCGAACGCTTTATTTCCAAGGAGCGCAACGAACCACCGGACATTGATGTCGACTTTGAGCATGAACGGCGCGAAGAGGTTATTCAATATATTTACAAACGCTATAGCCGTGAACGCGCGGCCATAGCCGCTACTGTGATTACCTACAAGCCACGCAGTGCTGTGCGTGATGTCGGAAAGGCACTTGGCCTTGACCCCCTGTTTATTGAACAACTCAGTCAGTCTCTATCCTGGTGGGATCGACGCGCTGACCTTGAAAAACAGTTTAACGATCAAAGTAATAGCGCCGTATCCAACAACAATGTACTGATCGACCACTTTTACAATCTGCTACAAGAAATTATGGGCTTTCCTAGACATTTATCTCAGCATGTTGGCGGCTTTATTATCACTCGCAGCCCCATCAGCACCCTAGTACCCGTAGAGAATGCCAGCATGCCTGAGCGCACAGTTATTCAATGGGATAAGACCGACATAGAGGCCCTGGGTTTACTGAAAATAGATATTCTTGCACTGGGCATGCTGTCAGCCATTCATCGCTGCTTTGATCTTATTCAGCAGCATCATGGCAAACAACTCACCATGCAAGCCATCCCAAAAAATGATACCGGTACCTACGATATGCTGTGTAAAGCGGACAGTGTTGGCGTATTTCAAATAGAGTCCCGCGCTCAGATGGCCATGCTGCCGCGACTAAAGCCGCGCTGCTTTTATGATCTGGTCATAGAAATCGCCATTGTGCGACCCGGACCCATACAAGGCGGCATGGTTCATCCCTATTTAAAACGCCGCCAAGGCTTGGAAACAGTTGACTATCCTAGCCCTGAAATCAAAACTGTATTAGAACGTACACTGGGTATTCCCGTGTTCCAAGAACAGGTTATTCGGCTAGCCATGGTTGCCGCTGGTTTTTCAGGCGGAGAAGCTGACCAACTACGTCGTGCTATGGCCAGTTGGAGCAGTAAGGGTGGTGGTAGTAATCAGCTGGCTAAATTTGAGCAGAAACTCACCGACGGAATGCTTAAGCAAGGCTATAACTTGGACTTTGCTCAGCGCCTGTTCAAACAAATTCAGGGCTTTGGGGTCTATGGTTTTCCTGAATCTCACTCCGCCAGCTTTGCACTTCTTGCCTATGTGTCGGCCTGGTTAAAGTGCCATTATCCGGCCGCTTTTTGTTGCGCCATTATGAACAGCCAGCCCATGGGGTTTTACTCACCCTCGCAATTAGTTCAAGATGCACAACGCCACAATATTGGTGTAAACCCCATCGATATCAATCATAGCTTCTGGGATCATAGCCTTGAAAATAATCTCGATAATAAATTAAATAAACTTGATAACCCACTAATTAGGCTAGGTTTTAGATTAATAAAAGGCTTGAATCACAAAGCAGTATTAAGCATTGTAAACGCTAAAAGGCCCTTTAAAAGCCTCAGCGACCTAACCCTTCGCACCGGTCTCTCCAAGGCCAATCTAAGCCTTTTAAGTAGCGCCGGAGCACTGCAATCTATAACCAACAATCGCCGTCAGGCACACTGGCAAACACTGGCAATCCATAGCGATGGTCCACTGCTAGAAAACTCAATGCCAACCTTAGAAACACAGCTCAACCCACCCAGTGAAAGCGACAACATCTACGCTGACTACAATAATACTGGTCTGACACTGGGCCGCCATCCAATGAGCATTCTTCGTGAGCAATTTCCGCTTTTTCGACAGTGCAAACGTCACAGTGACTTGGCTGAAATGGGCCATCAGCGATTTGTTCGCATGGCTGGCATAGTCACCGGAAAACAACGCCCTGGGACAGCATCTGGCGTGGTTTTTTTAACCTTAGAGGATGAAACCGGCAACAGTAACATCGTTATCTGGAAAAACGTCCAAGAGCGCTGTCGTCAAGCGCTACTTAAAGCGCAGCTGTTGATGGTCAAGGGCGTCATCGAAACCGATGGCGCTGTGGTGCATGTTATTGCACAAGAACTTACCGATTGTAGTGAACTGCTCTATCAAACCAATATCAGATCTCGAAATTTTAGGTGACTAAAACACATATTGACACTATAAATGTCATCTCATACAGTACCTCTTGGAATTTGCGCGGCAACCCACTATAAGGATCCAGTATTTATGAAGTCATTCTCCAAGAAAGTTGCCGTCATTACAGGTGCCGGCTCAGGTATGGGTCGCTACCTTGCTGTGTTGCTGGCTAAAGCAGGTGCTAATGTTGCGATCTGTGAAATCAACCCAACAACGCTGGCCGAGACTGAGGCCATGCTGAAAGATTACGCTGTCAAGGTAACAAGCCATATTGTTGACGTTGCAGACAAAGCGGCCATCGACGCACTGCCCGCTCAAGTCATTGAGCAACATGGACAAATTGATTTAGTCTTCAATAATGCGGGCGTTACCGTCGACTGTAGCTTTGAGGATATGTCTGAAACTGACTGGGATTGGGTAATGAATATAAACCTGCATGGGGTTATCAATGGTACCCGTGCATTCTTACCACATTTGCAAAAACGACCCGAAGCTGCGCTGATCAATGTTTCCTCTATTTTTGGAATGATCACTGTGCCCAACCAATCGGTCTATCATGTCGCAAAGTTTGCGGTTCGTGGCTTTACTGAATGCCTCGCCAAGGAACTTAAAGATAGCAAGGTTCAGGTCCACTGTGTGCACCCAGGCCATATCGGGACGAATATTGTTACCAATGCTCGAATGAATGTTCGTAAAGATACTGTCAACCCAATGCAAGCAATGATGGGCAAACTTATCGGCATAGGCTCTACCCAAGAAGAGATGGCTGATTTCTTCCGCAATAATGGCATGCACCCAAGTCGAGCATCAAATATTATTCTTAACGGTGTGCTTAAAAACCGCAAACGTATTTTTGTTGGTGCAGATGCCAAACTGATGGATTTGTCACAACGACTATTTCCTATGAACTATGATCGGGTATTTCCACTCTTTACTATGCCGCTGACACTATTGAGAAACAAAAAACCTTTAAACTATTAATGCTAACCATTAAGAGATAACTATAAAAATGCAAACAGAGCATACGGATGTAGTCATTGTTGGCGCTGGCCTTTCAGGCATTGGTGCGGCTTATCACCTCACTAAGCAGTGCCCCGACCATAAGTACCTAATTTTAGAGAGCCGTGGCGCTATTGGCGGCACCTGGGATCTTTTTCGCTATCCTGGCATTCGCTCAGACAGTGACATGCATACGCTAGGCTACAGTTTCAAACCTTGGAATAGCGCAAAAGCGATTGCCGATGGTCCTTCAATTCTTAATTATGTGCGCGAGACCGCCACTGAAAACAATATTGAAGAAAAGATTCGTTACAGTAGTAAATTAACCAGTGCCAACTGGGACAGTGAAACCAGCCTTTGGACGCTAAACGTCGCTCAGACAGATACCGGTGAGAGTGTACAAATTAGCTGTAACTTTTTGCACATGTGCGCCGGCTATTACAGCTATGAGCAGGCTCATGATCCCAAGTTTCCATCGGTTGACGCCTTTAAAGGCAAGCTGATACATCCTCAGTTTTGGCCAGAAGATTTAAACTATGAAGATAAAAAAGTCGTGGTCATCGGCTCAGGAGCAACGGCAGTTACCTTAGTGCCCTCAATGGCTGAAAAAGCCGCTAATGTGACCATGCTACAACGCTCACCCACCTATATTATTTCGCGCCCCTCAGAGGACTGGTTTGCCAATGGATTGCGCAAATTGTTGCCCCATACCTGGGCCTATGCTCTAACACGTCTGCGCAATACACGATTCCAAGAGTTTCTTTATAAACAGACACGCAAAAGACCCGAAAAAGTAAAAAAGACCATACTTGATATGGTGCGCAAGGAACTTGGTCCCGACTATGACGTGGACAAACATTTTACCCCCAGCTACAACCCCTGGGATCAACGTTTGTGTCTAGTCCCTGACAGTGACCTGTTTACCGCCATAAAAAATGGCAGTGCGACCGTAGTCACCGACCATATAGATAGCTTTACAGAGAATGGTATTCAGCTTAAATCCGGTGAGCACCTGGATGCTGACATCATTGTCAGTGCCACTGGCTTGGAACTGGTCATGATGGGTGGCGCCGAGATAGCGGTGGATGGAGAAATTGTCGACTTCGCCAAACTCTGGACCTACAAAGGCTTGATGGTCTCTGATGTACCCAACATGGTATCCACCTTTGGTTACATTAACGCTTCCTGGACTCTGCGCGCAGACCTAACAGCAGAATGGGTGTGTAGAACTCTCAATCATATGACTGAAACCAACACCACCAGCGTTGTGCCAGTAGTACCGGCAAACTTGCAGGACATGCCGGTAAGAAGCTGGATCGCAGACTTCCCTGCCGGTTATATGCAGCGCATGATGCACTTGTTCCCCAAGCAAGGTGATCAAGAGCCGTGGATCAATACCCAAGACTTCCGCAGAGACCGCTCACTCTTTAATCAACCATTGGCCAGTGATGACGCGCTAAAATTCAGCACATCTGAAGCACCGGCGGCCAAAAGCGCTTAATACTCCATCTGAGAGAGGGTCATTTGTTTAGACCCTTGACTCTGGTCTATACTCCAGACTTTATAGTGAGCTCATGGAGTCAAATATTATGCTTAAGATTGGCGAGCTGGCGCAGCATGCAGGCATTTCCCGCGACACCCTGCGCTTCTATGAAAAGCACGGGCTAATTACCCCAAGTAACCGCACTGACTCGGGCTATCGCCTGTATTCTAAGTCTGATGTACTGCGTATTAGCTTTATTCTCAGCGCTAAAGAAGTCGGGTTTACGCTCAATGAAATACATCAGCTATTGGAACTTGAAGTCACCAAAGACAAAAAATCTTGCCAAGATGTAAAAGAATTTGTGGACAACAAAATACAGGTAGTTAATCAGCGCCTAATTGAAATGAAAAAGATTAAGCAATCATTAAAAACCCTTAGTGTTGCCTGCTGTGGCGGCGATGAACCTGCCACCCACTGCACCATTTTGGGTGCTTTAAGTACAAATTAATAGGTAGTTACGCATGTCTTTAATTGAAAATTTTGTCGGTCTCTTTATTGAGTCAGCACCCTGGCTGCTCATGGGCTTTACCGTTGCAGGGTTCATGAAGGCTTTTGTACCCAGTGAGCTACTTGCCAAACATCTTGGCGAACCCGGCTTAATGGCCACCGTCAAAGCGGCTCTTTTAGGCGCACCCCTGCCCCTGTGCTCCTGCGGGGTAATTCCAGCGGCCCTTGGCCTGCGTCGCAGTGGGGCCTCTAAGGCCGCCACTACCTCGTTCTTGATATCAACACCAGAGACAGGTGTTGACTCAGTCACTGTCTCTTACGCAATGCTAGGGCCATTTATGGCCGTTATTCGACCTATTGCAGCCATATCTACCGCAATCACTGCTGGATTGTTAGTGGGCGCCGACAAGGACGAGCCTGCGCCAATCACTTCAGAGCCTGTTCAATCCTGTTGCGCCAATAAAACGCCCGAACCCGAGCCAAGCTGCTGCAGTGAACTCGATGCCGAAACAAGCGCACCTGAAACTATAGCTACGCGACTGAAAGACAGTATGACATTCACCTTTGTCGATCTTATCAAAGACATCAGCCTATGGCTGCTAATTGGTCTGGGTATTGCCGCGATGGTCAAAACCTATGTGCCCACCGAATTTTTAGCTCAGTGGGGTGATGGTTTTATGGCCTTTGTGGTTATGGCCCTGATTGGTGTACCCATGTACATCTGCGCCCTAGCTTCTACCCCAATTGCCGCTGGCTTGTTGTTTTCAGGCGTATCGCCAGGTGCGACATTAGTATTTATGCTGGTTGGGCCTGCCACCAACATCGCCACCATGGGTTTGGTCAAGCGTGAACTGGGCAATCGCGCCCTCGCGGCCTATTTGGGCAGTGTTGTCGGGGTTGGCTTTGCCTTTGGCTATCTAACCAACTACCTAGCCGACCAATGGAACATCAACTTTCTAGCTCAAACTCAGACCGCACAGGCTATGCACAATACGCCCATAG
>CAJJAU010000083.1 GCA_905182275.1 gamma proteobacterium HTCC2207 | reverse complement strand
TTGTACTTTTTAACCATCTGCCAGCATCGATAGTTGTAATCCGCTGGTGGCACAATCACACCGCCACTGGCAAGAATAGGCTCGGCAATAAAGCACATGACATTTTCTGGACCAAGCTCAAGTATTTTTTGTTCTAACTCATCTACCAAAAAATCGCAGAATTCTGACTCAGCAGCAAATTCAGGATGGTAAAAATGGCAGGGGGCGGAGAGAAAATGCATACCATCGCGTTTTACATCCATTGCGGTTTTATCGCGCTCTTTACCAGTAATAGACGCCGACAAGTAAGTGCTGCCATGGTAGGCTTTTTCACGAGTGAGTATATGTTTACGGTTAGGCTGACCGGTTATGTTGCTAGCTAATTGGCAAAGTCTCAGCGCAGAGTCTACTGCTGTGGAACCACCGGTGGTGAAATAAATACGATTAAGATCACCCGGGGTTTTTGCGGCAATACGTTCAGCCAGTTCGACTTCACGATTATTAATGACAGTGAAAGTCGTGGCATAACTAAGGTTCATGATTTGTTCGGCAACCGCATCGGCAATTTCGCGGCGGCCATAGCCAGTCTGCATACACCACATGCCGGCAGGGCCATCCAATAACCGATTGCCCTCAGCATCATAGATATAGACACCCTCACCTCTAACAATTACTGAGCTTGTATCATCCTCACCCAGCGCAGAAAGATCACCCCAGGGGTGTAACAGGTGCCTGTTGTACTTTTCTCTATAACCTTTACTTTTCACAGTATTTACCTGGTTAATTCAAAGGGTAATCGTCGCCGTCCATCGCTGATAAAGTCTTTCTGCAACCTGATTTAAAGCCGCTACATTTATCGCTAGAGGGTCTTTTATTTGCTGATAGCTCTGAGTGCTTGGTGTTGTAGCCTGTAAGTCATCACGCCACTGGGTAATCCAATCGGTGAGTAATGGCTCTGTCATCTCAACATGGCCCTGTATCGCCAACACATTATCACCATAGCTGTAGGCTTGATTGTGGCAGTAGTCGGAGGAAAACAAAAGCTGTGCCTTTTCCGGCAAACTAAATGTCTCGAAATGCCAGTGAAACATCATAAACCGATCATCAATACCCTCAAGCCACTTGGATGCTTGCGGGTTAACCTGTTTGGTACAGCGATGCCAACCGACCTCACCTACGGGGTTAGCGGTGACCGATGCACCCAGCGCAATACTGATTAACTGCCCGCCTAAACAATGGCCTAACAGCGGAATATGGTTATCCAGAGCCGCACGAATGAGTTCAATTTCTTGGTTAATCCAGGAAATATCATCATTGGCACTCATTACGCCGCCCATGAAAACCAAGCCAGCCATGCTGTCATCTAACGGAGGAATAGGATCACCGGCATAACCACGAACAACACGATAGGGAATATTATTTTTCTGGAGATGATCGGCAATGTAGCCAGGATCCTTATCGTCCATGTGTAAGAAAATCAGCACCTCTCTGCTCATGTTTATCCCTAGAGTGCGTCGAGCATTTTGTACCACATCATACCCACCGCCATCGCGGGCCGTCGCAGTAACTTCCCGCCCGGCCAGGGTAAGTGGAACATCTTATTCATGATATCAAAACGGTGAGTGTCACCATCCACGGCCTCAGCCAGGATGCGCCCGGTCATGTGCGTGGGTGCCACTCCGTGACCCGAGTAACCGCTGATATAGAGTACGTTGCTGTCTTTGATACGGCCAATTTGCGGCATGCGCCGAACACTGATGCCCATTCTTCCGGACCAACTGTAGTCAATGCGGGCATTCTTTAGACTAGGAAATACCTTGGCCATCTTGGCCTGCATGATACCTTGAGCATTAGCAGGCTCTAGTCCTGAGTAGTTTGATAAACCACCAAAGAGTAGACGTTTGTCTGCCGAGAGCCGGTAGTAATCTAATGCTGTTCTAGAATCACACACAGCAACATCACGCACCATAGTCTGTTGTAATTGCTCATCAGACAGCGGCTCGGTAGCAATAATACAGCTGGTGGCAGGCAGAACTCGCGCATCTAAATAAGGGACCAAATTTCCCATATAAGCATTGCCACAGAGAATGACATGATTGGCTTTAATGGAGCCCTTGTCAGTGTGTACCGCAGGGTTTTCACCATAAGTAATGCGGGTAATCTGGGTCTGTTCAAAAATCTTGGCGCCCATGGATTCGGCAACTTTTGCTTCACCAATGCATAGGTTGAGCGGTTGAATATGACCCCAATCTTCGCGGTAGTAACCACCTAGGTATAAATCAGAATTAACGTACTGTCTTATTTCATTTTGATCGAGCAATTGAATGGCTGGCTCTTCGTCAGCCCATTCACGGTAGCTTTTTAGATGGCGCTTTTTTAAACCAACTTCGCAATAGCCCCATTTAAGATCGCAATCAATATTATACTTTTCAATCCGATCTTTAATAATCTCTACACATTCACTGCCCATATCTTCAACGATACGGACACCTTCGCTGCCAATGCTTGAGCGAAAGGCGCTAGGATCACTGCCATAACCACCAATGATTTGGCCACCATTACGCCCTGTGGCGCCCCAGCCGATGCGATTAGATTCGACTAACGCCACCTTGTAACCGCGTTCACAAAGTTCAACGGCAGTAGCAACGCCACTAAAACCTGCACCCACCACGACCACATCAACATTAAGGTCGCCCTCAAGTTGTGGGTAATCTGTCTGCCAGTTAGCAGAGGCCGCATAATACGATGGCGCGTGCTCTTTGGTCTCTGTGGTGGCTTTTAAAAACATTTTCAAATCCTTTTGTAATCTAGCTTACTTTTACCTGTGATAGCGCCTTTAAGTACCAGGTAATAAATTCGTAACAGGTGGCTTCATGTTCTGGGTGGTAGGGACCTGGTTCAAAAAAGTGTGAGTTCACCCCTTCGCTATTGCGCAAGATAATAAACTCATCTTCCAAGCTGGTTTCATGCCACAACCAGGTCAGTTCCTCTTTGTTGTAATCAACCCCTTCCTCTGCATCGCCATTCACATACCAGACCAATTCCATATCGGTTTCGGTGAGACTACGAGGAATAAAACGATATAACACGCAGTGATCGGGGTAATTGAGCATAAAGGTCAAGGGGCCCATCTGAAAATCACCCGCTCCACCATCATAGCCCTTCATGTGACCCATTAATGGCGCTACTGGTTTACCGTCTTTACTGCCGCTCTGAACCCCCTCATAGAGCGCATAGCGACTATGATATGAACAGTCGCCAAAGGATGCTGAATCGTTGTAATAACCGTAGTACTCATTAGCAATGCCTGTGACACCGGTGGCCTCTTCTGCCCGCGCCCACATGGCTTCATTAATGGGCTTCACCTTATGCGCCAAGGCTTGTAATGTGTGTAATTTGGCATAGTGTTTATGCGAACTCGCACAGTGGTAGCACTCTAGATAATTTTCTAAACAGAGCTTCCAGTTGGCATTAATGCGGTAGGTTTTGGCCTCAGCTACTTTGGCATTCTCAAGATCATAGGCACCCAGTTGAGCAGTTATATTTGATAAGGGTTGTAAAAAATCGGCTGCATCGGGATCGCAATTAATGTAAATCATACCCTGAAAAACCACCAGTCTTACCGGCTTGAGAGAATAGTCCTCAACATTAAAGCCCTCGACATTGTGCATATCACGAGCAGCTTTTAGGGTTCCATCATTGCCATAGCCCCAACCATGATAGGGGCAGACAAAGGAGCGGCGATTGCCACTGGCCTCTTCGCATACTCGCGCGCCACGGTGACGGCAGATATTATGCATGGCGCGAACTTGATCTTTATTGTCGCGACAGATGATGATCGAATCTTCACCAATATCGAACAAAAAGAAATCACCCTTTTTAGCGACTTGACTGATATGCCCGGCATACAGCCAACTCTTGAAAATAATATTTTCTAGCTCAGCCTGATAGGTCACATGGGAGCGATAGAAATAGGGATCAATAGCAAAACCCGGCTTACCCAACTGAGTGGCCGCCATATCAACCATTTTACGCTTTGTATCGGAGACATCCGTCGCGATAAATTTCATAGTATCTACCTAATTTTAGGGTCTATTGTTGCCCTTTGGCTTCACTATACAATATTTCTTTAAATGAGCATATAGTCAGTTAAATGATTGTTTAACTGACTACTCAAATTCGCTACATTGCCCGAAGATACCAGTCATAATCTATGTTCGATACCTGCGCAACAAACTGCTCACACTCGCCACGGCGTACCGTACCAAAAAGCCTGCAGTAATCCTCGCCCAAGTATTGTGGCAATATCGCGCTACTATCAAATTCGTCCAAGGCGAGTGACCAAATTCTGGGCAAGGTGATCTCCTCCTCAATTTCAAGCCCCTCAGGGACCATTTCACCCGGATCACAGCCCTGACTAATACCATGATGTACACCGGCTACCAACGCCGCCATCACCAAATAGGGGTTGGCATCAGCGCCAGAAACTCGGTGCTCGACTCGACAATCTTTGACGCCGGAGACAGGGATGCGCAGCGCTACATCGCGATGGTTATAACCCCAGTTAGGCGTTAATGGCGCGAAGTTACCCGGAATTAAGCGCCGATAAGAATTGGCATTAGGTGCAAAAATAGCCATAGAATCAGCCATGGTGTCGGCCAAACCGCCAATAGCATGACGCAATGTCTCGGAAATGGCCGGCACTTCAGAAGACTCTGGGTCAGCAAACACATTGACACCATCGCCATCATACAAACTGAAGTGAATATGTAGGCCATTGCCCGGTATATCAACAAAAGGTTTGGCCATGAAGGTTGCCGCCATATCATGCTGGCGCGCCACCCCTTTAATAATCCGCTTAAGGAGAACTGCGTGATCACAGGCAGTGATGGGATCATCCACATGGTGTAAATTAATTTCAAATTGCCCCGGCGAAAACTCCGAATGCACAGTGGTCATCGGCACCTTTTGAACCTCGCAGGCTCTGCGCACATCTTCCAGAAAATCATCGTTATCCCATAGATCCTCGGGCATTGCGTACTGAGTACCAGATTGCTCTACGTTGGTGCCAGGCACCCGGGCTAACTGTGGCTGTGGTACCGCAGAGTCGCCATTTTTAATCAAATAGAACTCTAACTCAGTGGCAACAATCGGCTTTAGACCCATTGCCTGTAGCGGTTGTAGCGCCTTAATTAGTATGTTTCGGCTATCAAATAATGCTGGACTGCCATCCAATTCAGCGAAGGTAGCAAGAACTTGGGCGGTATCTGATTTCAACCACGTGATCGGCGCCAACGTATTGGCAATAGGATAGATCAATTTATCGGGATCGCCCTCAAGATTGGCGAAATCAACTTCGTCACAAAATTCACCACGCACATTGAGTAGCACGGTGGATGCAGGACCTTTAACCCCATCACGAAAAAAAGTTACAAACTCATTGGCCGGGATTCGCTTGCAGCGAATAATGCCGTTCATATCGGGCATTAAAATCTCCAGCATTTTAATCTCTGGGTATTGTTTGATGAATTCTTGTAGCTCTGGCTGTGTAGCAATATTCATTATTATTTTTCCAGCTTATGTCCGTTTAATGCTTCCCCGCTAACACCATCAATGCATCCAAGCCAAGACAGCCATCGGCCGTTAAGGTGATTGGATTGATATCCACTTCAACCACAGTATCGATCAAAGTCACTGCAATTTCAGATAATCTGACTGCTGCCTCACAGTAACTGTCAACATCAACTTTTGAGGCGCCGCGAACACCTGTTAAGAGTTCCGCCATAGACAGTTTCTGTAAAGCACGTTTTACCGTAGCCGCATTAAATGGCGGCATAAGCACGGCAACATCACCCAGCACCTCCGCGTAAACACCACCAAAGCCAACCACCACTGTGGGACCAAACTGGCTATCTCGGCTAACCCCTAAAATCATTTCAACCCCGCTCAACTGCAGCATGGGAGCAACCATTGCCTGTGGCCCAAGGCGATTGGCCATATCGTCATAAGCCTCCACTAAATGAGTTTCGTCGAGAATATTTAAAATCACCCCTCCGACATCGGACTTATGGTCTATGCCAGGCTGCGCCGTTTTGAGAACCACTGGATACCCAATGCTAGCAGCGGCCGCGATAAGCTTGTCTTGACTACTCACCCGAACACTTTGCAGCATGGGGATTCCCAGATCAGCCAAGCATTGGCTGGCCAAGGTCTCTGATACCATAGTCTCTGATTGCAGACGTTGATGCCAATAATCACATTTAGTGTCGTTGGTGTCGCCAATTTTCATCGGCTCACGCAACAAAAAATCTCTGTAATTTAAAAGGCAGCGCGCTCCGATCAAAAATTGGCTGACCCCATCAATCACCGCAAATCCATTGTGGGTAGACGTTATCGCCAATTTGTCACTGCCACTACCCTGCCTATTGGCGACGAGAAACACCGATTTCCCTGACGCTGCCTGAGCTTGATCTAAGTAATTAAGATAAGGCGCATACACCTCGCTATTGGGCCCACGATCATGCACCACGGCACCTATCGCTGCACCAGAATCTTCCATGAGTGCTGTAAAGCATTCGGCCATAGTAGCACCAGCATGGGGACCTCCCGCACCCCAACCGTCAAGAGGGTTGATGGCTGGCAAACCAGCATCGAGTAATCCCGCTAGCCTGCTAACGGTGGATTCTTGAAGTTCAGTTAAGGGCACCTGTAATTTGTCGGCAAGGTCAATCAACAGCTGCCTCTCACCCCCTGAGTCATGCAGAGAAACCAGACCACCCGCGCTAATCTGACTAGTTTGTGCAAACATAATAAGGGTTGTAGCCAACTGGTCCATATCATCAACCCGCTGCACACCATAGCGATCAAAGACCGCGTTGTAACATTGATCACTACCTGCCAGGGCGCCAGAATGAGACACTGCAAGTTCAGCCGCCAATTCAGTGCGCCCCACCTTGAGCACCACGATGGGAATGTTGCGCCGACTGGCTTTTTGAAAGGCTTGAATCAGTTTATGCGGATAACGGCTAGTTTCCAGGAACAGCCCTACCACTTTGGTTTCTTCCAGATCCAGCACGTAATCTAGATAATCTTCCATTGAAACCGTGAGTTCATAACCACTGGATACGGCAAGATTAAATTGCAGCCGCTGCTCACAGTCAACAATACCCGACATACCGGCACCCGACTGGCTAATCAGACTAACATTACCGGGATAAGGATGGTCGCGCGTATCAAAACCTCCCGCTAAGACGCGGTCACGCACGTTGTAAAAGCCCATACCATTAGCGCCCGCCATTAACAGTCCGGCAGACTGCGCCTTATCCGAGATACGTTGCTTTAAATTTGGTGTGGTGTCATTTTCTAAAATAAGCGCTGAAAAAATAGTGCAGGCTGGGATGTTTAGAGCGATAACCTCGTCTAAGGCCGCTTCAATGCGCCGGTCGCTAATAGCAAAAATAACCATCTCAGGCGGGGCCGGCAAATCTGCCAAAGAGGCATAGCAGGTAATCTCTAAGACGGACTCATAGCCAGGGTTAATCGGGTAAATTAAACCCTCAAAACCGCCTCGAAGTAAGTTAACAATAACCTCATTACCGACACTACCGTTCTTCTGCGAAGCACCTAGAACGGCAATTGACGCAGGTTTTAGAAGCGGTTGTAGCCGATGATTATTCATTAAAAATCCGGTGCGGGGGTTTGCCTTTTGCGAGGTGGATTAAATACAGCGCCTTCAATGACCGTACACTTAGCCATCACTCGAGTCCATTTTAGCTCACGCTCATAGTATATTTCAGCCACCAGCTCCTGACCCACTTTACCGTATTTGGCATCAACCTGAGCAAAGGCGACGTTGGTTTTCGCGGTGGGGCACCAAGCGGCGGTAGTTACCGTACCGACTTCTTTGTTACCCGCGTAAATAAACGCGTGTTCTGCAGGCTTATTGCCGTCAACATCTAGGTATACAAACGCGTAGCGAGAGCCCTCTTTTTTCTCTTTGAGCAGGGCTTTTCGGCCATTAAACACCGGCTTATCAAAAGACACCAACCAGCCCAATCCCAATTCAAAGGGTGAGCGCGAACGCCCCGTACGAATCGCTTCTTCGGCTGGAATAAAGTCAACGCCAGCCTGCAAAAAGCCCGTTTCAGTGCGCAACATATCTAAAGCTGCGCCGCCAATAGGGCGAATGCCTCTCAACTTACCCGCGTCAAATAAGGCATCCCAAAAAGATTCGGCTAGGGCCGGCTCGATCCAGATTTCATACCCCAAGTCACCGGTAAAACCGGTGCGGCTAATCATGACTTCAGAGCCCTCAAACGGATAGCGAGTAATGCCAAAGGGTTTGAGGTTTTCGATACCTTCAAAACCCATATCCTTAAATACAGCACAGGACGTTGGACCCTGAACGGCGAGCGCCGCAACCTCAGCAGTCTCGTCAACAATAGTGACGTCAAAACCTTCTGCAGACCACATAAGCCAATCAAGACAACGTGCATAGGCGCATAGACGATAGTCATTTTCGGCCAGATGGAAGATGGTGCCATCGTCCATTACGTGACCTTTGTCATCACACCACACGGTATAGGCAACCCGGTCAATGGCTATTTTGCTGATATCTCTGGTGACCAAACGGTTCAAATAGGCGCCGGCATCTGGGCCGGTAAAGCGGTATTTGATCATGGGTGATATGTCGAACACACCGGTATTACTGCGCACCGCAAAATACTCTTGTTCAACACTGGTATAAGCCGCCGCACTTCGGTAACCCTTCCAGTCCTCCCAAAGATTGATTTCACATAATGCCAAACACCGCGAATGAAAAGGCGTCTCCAAAATCATTGTTTCATCATGTGGCATCATGCTGATTTACCTCTCTTAATAATTTCTTTCGCCGCATTGTGACCCGCCAAGCCCATAACACCGCCACCTGGGTGATTACCAGCACCGCACAAATAGAGTCCATCCACCGAGGTACCGTACTGAGAAGTGCCGGGGAATGGTCGCATCATTAGAATCTGATCAAGACTTATCTCACCATGGTGCCAATGGCCGCCATGAATGTGGAAGCGCTCTTCTAAATCAACTGGGGTTAATAGTTCACTGGCTACAATCTTGTCTTTTAGGTCTGGCGCAAAGTCTGTAATGCGGTCAATCACTAGTTGTTTGAACGCATCCTTTTTCTCGTCATTCCAGCCACCATCTAACTCATAGGGGGCATACTGAACAATCACCGACATCACATGCTTGCCTTGTGGTGCCAGAGTTGCATCATGAATAGACGGAATACTGATATCCATGGCCGGCGCCTTTGAATACTCTCCATACTTGGAGGCATTGAACGCGGTCTCGATGTAGTTCATGGTCGGTGCAATCACCAACCGCTGACCCATCTGCTGTTCGGTTAATCCGGTGAAGTTAGGCAAACTATCCAGAGCGATGTGTAACTTGGCAGCATCACCTTTCATGCGCATAGTTTTTACTCGACGCGCTACACCCGTTTCAATATTGCCTAAGCCCACTAGTTTATTAAAGGTCGTTTTGGGATCAGCATTGGATACCACTAAAGCTGCGTTTATCACGCGGCCATCAGCAAGGGTAACGCCAGTGGTGCGATCCACATCGATATTAATCTTACTGACCGCAGCACCCACTTCAATATCAACACCGCTCGCTTGGGCAGCATTCGCCATAGCTTTACCGACCGCTCCCATACCACCTTTAACCACTGCCGGACCATTGAAACCAAACACCGTCCCCATGCGGCGATAAATATAGCCATAGACCGTATTTGGTGAACGCGGACCCATGTGAGAACCTAACAGTGAGTCAAGACTGATTGCGCCTTTTAACAAATCATTTTCAAAGTTTTCTTCCATGACATCATAAATATTAATCAGTGCCAGGCGCATGAGATCACTCATATCTTCTTTGCCAAGCATTTTCATGCCTAAACCCAATTTGGCAACAGTAATACGATCAGTCAGATTACCTTCAACCAGCTTTGGCGCGCGGCGATTGAAGGCGCCCGCCAGTAGCTTACAAAACTTCGTTATTTGCTTATTAAAGGCAACGAAGGCTTTGCGGTCTTCATCGGATATGCCTGCGCCTTCAAGTTTGTCGCCATCGATGGTCAGATGATTGCCATCTTCAGCCAACGCGATGGTACTAAGATCGCGCGCAGCAATCTCTAATCCATGCTTGGTGAGACCCATATCTGAGGCTACGGTAGGATTTAATTGAAACAGCCAATGAGCACATGAGGACACCGAAAACTCATCATTTAACGGGCTGGTTGCAGAGGCACCACCCAGTGAGTCGTTGGCTTCAACGATTAATACTTTACGACCGTCTTTCGCGAGATAGTTTGCGCAGACAAGTCCGTTGTGACCACCGCCAACAACAATGACATCATAGTTCTTATCAGTATTAATCATCGTCATAGCCTCCAGGCACAGTATTGGTTAACTTGAGATCCATGAGTATTTCTCGTGCCGCATTCGCCCCAGGTGCGGCCATTACGCCACCTCCGGGATGGGTTCCAGAGCTACACATGTACATTCCTTTTACCGGCCCACGATACTGCGCATAGCCTGGGAATGGACGATTGAACAGTAATTGATCAAAGGTTAACTCACCCATAAAGATGTTGCCCTCAGTGAGGCCTACCTCATCTTCAATATCTTTTGGCGTTCTGGTTTCACAGTGTAGAATCAAATCTTTGAAATCAGGACTGTAATTACTAATTTGGTCAAGCACGGTCTTTTCAAAGCCCGCCTTATCTTCAGCCGTCCAGTCTCCACCATTAACTTTCGGCGGTGCATACTGCACAAACACCGACATCATATGCTTGCCTGGAGGTGCCATGGTTGGATCGATCTGCGTGGGAATTAACATATCCACATAGGGGTCTTTAGACCAAGTTTCTGCTTTCCAGTCGTCATAAGCGCGCTCCATTCTCGGTAAGGAGTCACTGAAGTGCTTCTCACCCAAACATAGAGGACTGTCTTTTGGCAGACCAGTAAAGGTGGGTAATCCATCCAACGCAATATTGAGCTTGCCGGATGAGCCTCGAATTTTAAAGTTCTTAGCTTTGGTGACCACATCTGCTGGCAGGTCGCCTTCGTCCATAATTTTCAAGAATGTGCGCTTAGGGTCAAGGTTGGATACCACAATATCGGCGTAAAGCTCGTCGCCATTAGCCAGAGCAACACCCTTAGCCTTACCATTTTTAACGATAATTTGAGCTGCCTCAGCGCCACACTGGATAGTACCGCCAAA
>CAJJAU010000082.1 GCA_905182275.1 gamma proteobacterium HTCC2207 | reverse complement strand
CCCTGTAGCGCCATAAACGACCAAATCAAGCTCTCTGTTAGTACTCATAAAATCCCTCTATTTGTCAGTGTTGTTAAATGTTTAGCGTGATAGTCTCAGAGTCGATTCAACTATGCAAATAAACTATGTATACCAGTTCAATTTTAGATATTTACCAAAAGAATTCATACCTAGGCTATGTCGTCTTTTGGGTAATAATGAGATTTTTAGTACTAGCACTGACCATGAAAACTGTGTAAAAATTACGCAAGTCATGCGGAGATGTGTTTTGTCCCAGAAGAGTAATAATTTAGAGCCTTTATTCCCTGAGTATATTCAGGAAAAGCCTACTCTGTCTTATGTGCAGGCGACAGACCCGTGGATAATGCAGAAGTTTATTTCCGGCGTGGAAATTTTATTTGGCCGCCGTAAAATAGAATCTATCTATGATAGTTTGAAAGAGCAGCCCTTTGATGTTGAGTCATTTTTTACCTCAGCACTACAAGCGACTAAGATCGACAGTTGTTATGACACAGGCAAACTAGATGCGTTACCTAAAACGGGACCCTTAGTGTTTGTGGCCAATCATCCTTTCGGCGTGGTGGATGGCTTGGTGCTTTGCGACTTAGCGGTAAAGGCAAGAGGTAATTTTCGCATTTTGATCAATGCGATGCTGTGCCGTGATCGTGACCTTGCCCCCTACTTCTTACCGATTGATTTTCGTGAAACTAAAGCCGCAATAAAGAACAACATACGCAGTAAAAAAATGGCTCAAGAGGCCCTTGAGCAAGATATACCGCTATTGGTATTTCCCTCTGGATTTGTTTCTACAGCGGACCGCAAAGGTTTTGGATCGGTGGTTGATGCTCCTTGGACGACCTTCGCTGCAAAACTCATACGCGATACTCAGGCGACTGTGGTGCCGGTTTATTTTAGAGGCCAAAATAGCCGTATTTTTCATCTAGCCTCTCATGTAGCTGAACCACTGAGAATGGCCTTATTGCTTAATGAGGCGAGCAATAGATTTGGTACTAAAGTGATGGCGGAAATTGGCGACCCCCTACCCTGGACTGACCTAAATAACGTAGGCAATCGCCAGCAACTAACCTCTTATCTGTATGACAAAGTGCAGTGCTTGGCGCAGCAGAAGACTTAGATAATCTGAGCCACTAATGCAATGGCGCAGGCTAATCCCAAGCCATACAGGAAGATCTTACCGAAAGAGAATTTTCGGGTTGACCAGTCAATGCGGTCATCCCGATCAGTTTGCTTAGAAGACGCTTTAAAGCGACCCAAGTAAAAGAATATTGCCAAAGAGACGACCGCCATAGAGCCAAAAATAAGGCTGTTTGCGTCCATCAGCGACTTCTCAACTTAGCTAACAATCGAAGCATTTCAAGATACAGCCAAATCAGTGTAACCATCAGGGAAAACGCGCCAAACCATTCCATGTACTTAGGAGCTCCCATCTCCGAACCCTGCTCAATAAAGTCAAAGTCTAAGACTAGATTTAAGGCCGCGATGGCCACCACAAATAAACTAAACCCGATTCCAAAAAGACCATTGGAGTGTATAAACCCGATGCCGCCCGAACCAAACATATTCATCAGCATACTGACCAAATAAAGCAGTCCAATACCCATGGTGGCAGAGGTAACCATAAGTTTGAAGTTTTCGGTTGGCTTCACAATGCCGGTCTTATATAAAAACAGCAACGACGCTAAGGTTCCCAAAGTAAGCCCCACCGCTTGAATAACAATACCGGGATACTGCATTTCAAAGATTCCAGAAATAGCCCCCAAGAACAGGCCTTCTGCTAGGGCATACAGCGGCGCAGTAATACCCGCCCATTGCTTTTTGAAGATGGTAATCAGAGCAAAGATAAAACCAACAATGGCGCCTCCTATGGCTAGAGGCATGACGGCCCCTGCATCGCCACTCTCAAAAAATAAATTCCACGTCCAAGATGCTGAGAGCACCACCAATGCGAGCAAAATACCGGTCTTATTAACCGTCCCTTCCAGAGTCATTGTCTGTGAATTCATTGATTGAATCCCACCAGATGATGAACCGGTTTGGGCGCTGCGACCAAAGGTATCTGCCTTCAGCGTAGGGTTTCCTGAGCGACCAAACATATTTAACGCTTTGTGATTTGACATGCTGTTACACCGTTGATTTAAGTTGCAATAACTATAACTAAAAACCGCAGTTAGTTACTACAAAAAACGCTCATGAATTGCCAATTAATGGATGGAGGATCCCTGGCTGTAGGCCGTCGTGGAAGCTGCATTGTCGACCACCAAAAATCTCGCATTAAGATTCTCCACGCAGCGATAGAGAAAGCCTAAGTGTTTTTGTAATTGTGCATGTTGAACACTGCCCTTTGCTAACTCGCCTTCCAGGCGCCAAATTGCGCGCCAATAAATATCTAGAGCGTCTGTGGTTCTGCCAAGCTTTAGCAACGTGAAGGCCAACATGACCGCGGATGAGGTCATGAGCTCCACACTGTTGTGCCGATCCACCTCGTCACTGATTAGAATGATTTCGGCGGTTTCAAACGCACACCCAATATGTGCCAGTGCCTCTGACCAAGAACCTTCATCACAGAAAATTTGTGCGGTATCAAAACCGCTTTGCCAAAAAACTAATGCTCTGGAGGGATCCTGAGATAGGTGTGCATGGTGAGTACTGCAAAGAAAACGTAACTTCATTGATCAATGTCCTGACTATGTTAAAACTGATGAACTGCGCATGCTTATTGGGTGGCAGAACCCATCAAATCGGTTCGCCCTGATTAAGCAACTTTGGTGAAGTGTATTTGACTTTTTGTTGAATGTAAATGATAATGATTCGTGTTAGCGATAAAGGACGGGGATGCGATACTTGTTACCCGCCTTTGAGCTCGCTTATTTTGTTATTAATATTTAATTGAATCGTCGAGGACACAATGAAAAATCAACCCCGCTCGCGAAACCCTGGCACTGAAATAAGGTTTAAAATTATTGCTGGAATTTTCGTCATTCCGCTGCTCTCAATACTTTACTACTACAGCTGGATCATTATTTATCCATAGTTACTTGTGAGGTCGCAGCTTACAGTCTTGGTGGCCAATGTGCGAAGGCGCACGGAGAAATCGTACTTGCCTTATTCATGATCTCTCTGCTGAGCAGCCCAAAGGTCAAAGTAGTGACCTTTTAGCGACAGTAGTTCACGATGTGATCCTTGCTCCACCATAGCGCCCTGATCTAAAACAATGATCCTATCAGCATCGATAACAGTAGACAGACGATGAGCAATCACCATGCTGGTATGCCCCTGAGAAATTTCCTGTAACGCAGACAATATGGAGCGCTCAGATTTACTGTCTAGAGAGGATGTGGCTTCATCAAAAACCAAAATCGGCGGCCGCTTAAGGATCGTTCTCGCTATAGCGACTCGCTGCTTCTCGCCCCCTGATAGTTTGAGTCCTCGCTCACCGACCACGGTGGCCGAACCTTGGGGCAATTGGGCGATAAAGTCTTCAAGATGAGCCAATCTAATAGATTGAAGTACCTCTTCGTCAGACGCCTCAGGATTACCGTAGCGAATATTTTCAAAGATACTTTGATTAAACAAAACGGTGTCTTGTGGCACTATGCCGATAGCTCTGCGCAAGCTGTGCTGACTGACGACGCTGATATCTTGTCCATCGATCGAGATAGTCCCTGAATTGGGATCATAAAAACGAAACAACAGTTTGACCAGGGTGGACTTACCTGCTCCACTGGCTCCAACGACGGCAACCTTCTCGCCGGCTTGAATGGTGAAACTGAGGTCTCTGATTATTGCGCGGTCTTGTCTGTAGTGAAATGACACCTGATTAAAATTGATGGCACCCTTAGTGATGACCAATTCAGAGACGTTTGCCGCGTCTTGGACGCCCGATTTGAGATCTAAAAGAGCGAACATGTTTTCTATATTGGCCATTGAACCCTTTATCTCGCGGTAGACAAAACCGAGGAAATTAAGCGGTATAAATAGCTGCATCATGAACGCATTAATTAATACAAAATCACCCACTGTCATGCTCCCTTGGGCAACACGCTCGGCGGCTAGCCACATCATTGAGGTCATGGCCACCGATATGATTAAACCCTGCCCAGCATTTAAACCGAGTAGGGTCAGCCGATTTTTGCGCTTGGCTGATTCCCAATGACTCAGTGACTTATCGTAGCGATTAGCCTCGTACTCTTCATTGGTGAAATATTTAACCGTCTCATAATTTAGCAAACTGTCTAAGGAAATAGTACTTGCAGCAGAGTCGGCGCGAGCCGCTTCACGGACAAACTCGGTACGCCAGTCCGTCATCGTAGTTGAGAAAAGAATATAAGCAACTACCGCTATTAAAGTAATGATGGCAAAGGCCAGACCATAATTGAACAATAGAATCCCTATGACGAGGGCTATCTCAATCAAGGTTGGCGCTATATTGAAGACAAAGAAACGCATGAGAAAACTAATGCCATTGACGCCTCTCTCGATGTCCCGCGATAAGCCGCCGGTGCGCCGATTGAGATGAAAATCTAAATCAAGGCTATGGACATGTTTGAATACCAGAAGACCAATTTTACTCATGGCCCGCTCAGTGACGCGCCCAAAGATGGTGTCTCTTATCTCACCGAGGATAATCATCGAGAAACGAGCAAAGCCATAGGCCAATACTAATGCCACAGGGACCATCACCAGCCCAGACACTCCATTTTCGCTGAGCGTATCCACTATGTACTTTAGCAAAAATGGCCCTGAAACACTGGCCCCTTTGGATAAGATTAAAAAGGCCAAGGCAAGGACTATGCGAGACCTATATTCGAGCAGATATGGCCAAACTATCTGGAAGACTTTCCAGTTAATTTTTTGCTCGGCATCAACCGAGTAGTCACTGGATCGCATAGATTATCTCATTGAAAAGGGCTATTTTTTTACGGCTCAGAGTACCCATTGGACCTTGATGTCTTAGCAAAGACGCGGTGAACCGCCCTATTTCCGGGTATGGGGGAGCTTACAGCAAAACTTAATCAGTTACTTGATTGAGCGCGAGGACTGTATCTGCCCCAGACTACCTTGGCAACGATCAGTCCAAGAATGATATAGACCGGTGCTGACAACATAGCTAATACGGCCTCTCCCGTTGTCAGATCTACCGAGCCATCAGCAAGCAGCTGGCCAACTCCCGTTTGATAGGGGGTAACGTAATACTTAATGAGTAGTAATGGCATCACACAGCCGTAGAGCACTAGCGCTGCTGGGGCCAGCATGGTGGTTTTGGTTTTTTGTAGGTCACAATCAATCTCAGGTGTGCGGTGCAGATCTTCGCGAT
The DNA here is from genome assembly GCA_905182275.1 of gamma proteobacterium HTCC2207. Taxonomy (GTDB): domain Bacteria; phylum Pseudomonadota; class Gammaproteobacteria; order Pseudomonadales; family Porticoccaceae; genus HTCC2207. Next base: position 954 of record CAJJAU010000082.1, on the reverse strand, counting down.
ACTGCGCTTCTTGTGCAGTAACGGTGCCTAGTTTTGAAATATAGATAATGGTTACAAGACTAATACTGGCGCCAATGAGGGCTGGATTGAGATAGCTAGGCAGGCTAATAAAGCCGATATAATCAAACAGAGCTGGGATGACGTTACCAAAGAATCCGGTGACTATTCCCCAAAATGCCCCATCAGCAGTGATGGACTTGCTCCAGATACTCATAAAACCCACCGGACCCCAGGATGATGCAAAAACCGTCCCGATGAATAGCATTAACCAAAAGACATTGGGCGGAAAAATAAAACACAATGCCAGTACCACCAGGCCAGTAATCAACATGGCAATTCGTGACGCGTTAACGGTCAATTGCTTCTTACGCACCACAATATCATTACTGACACTGAAGCCGATCAGAGACAAAAATGTGGATGCAGAGGATAGCGCGGCAGCCATAATACCTGCCAGTAACATAGCGCCTAGAAAACTTGGCACTAGGTTTTTTGCTGCCCATATCATGACGGTTTCAGCGGGTGAAATTCCGGGGTTAGCTAGATTGATTAATCCGCCTATGCCATAGACGAGAACCTGCATCAGAGCCACCGCAAAGCATGCATAGACCGCTGCACGAATAACTACGTGTTCGTCTCGCGCCATCAAGTGGCGACTAGACTGCCAAGGTCCCACGGCATAAACAAAGCCCCAGGACATATCCATAATCAAACTCCAAATCAGATAGTCTTTTGCCGTAGGCCACTCTGTGCCCGCTCCGACCGTTCCATGCCAGGCGGCAATGTCCGGTTTACTCTGTAGCTGGGTGAGGTCCTCGACCGCCTTAGCCACCCCCCCCATGCCGTCAACAATATAAAAAACGAAAAATACAGTGGCCACGCAAAACAGTAAAAACATTAGAGTGTCGGTAAGAATAACGCCTTTGGAACCAGAATATAGCGTAAACAGCGTGT
>CAJJAU010000081.1 GCA_905182275.1 gamma proteobacterium HTCC2207 | reverse complement strand
TTAAAAATTGCAATCAGGAAAAAATCATCATGGAAGATGATTTAAAGATTAATCGGTGAATATTTAGATTCGATTTTCCTGACTCCCCGTTTCCTTTTTTGTAAATATCACCGTTGGTGATGTACTTTTCTCCCATACATATTCGAAATTACCAGCCTATCAAAGAGCTTTAATTGAAGTGTGCAGTAGTCCAGTTGCTTCGTCAGTTGATGCTTAGCAATCATATTCTTTTGTTTATTTCAGTATGTTGATTTCGATACCTTTTTTGACTGTTGGTGCCGGAGTCGTCTGGTCGTCATAACTTCTCTAGTGATGAAAGATTGATTCTAGTTGTCCCCAAAGGGATGGATGTGTAGAATGCTGATTCGGGAAAATTAGGAGCATAGCTCAGTTGGTTAGAGCACTTGCATGACATGCAAGGGGTCCGCAGTTCGAGTCTGCGTGTTCCTACCCGGGGTTTCTATCTAAAAATATAATCTATTTTCTCGCTTAGTGCGCGCCATTATTATTGTTTGAATATGATCTCTCAGTTATATCCTATTTATGTAAACCGCTTTAAGCGCACTCTTTTCGATGGCACTCTCCATGGGTTCAAAACGGCCTTATGTCGGATAGATGTTGAGTTTGAAAACCTAGTTCAGCCAATGTATGGTCAGGGTCTCCTAGGCACCGAGATAGAGCAAGTGTTTCTCTCTGCAAAGGGGTGCTTGATACCAAGAAATAACGCTAAATATACCGATTCTACGGGTATTTACTTAGGCGTTATTGGTCACAGTTTTTTGCCTGATGCACCGTTTTTGCCGCCGCACTTTTCTGATGATGAACTTTAAGGCATAACGACTCCGTCGTGTTTTGAAAAGTATCATACTGCTAAGCTAGATTGCTCGGAGACAACTCCTGAGGTAATGCGAACCAGCGTAATCGTTCGCTCGCATCGCTCAATATCAAAGGCGGGACTTCATTGTAGTTGGCGGTATTTAGTAACACCTGTTCTGCGGTGCTGTAAATTCCGTCTAGGCTGACTTTGACGTTGGTTTGCCGGTTAGATTTCTGACAATATTCAGTAAATTGAAAACCATCCAAACTGCTGGCCATTTGATTTGATTGACCTTGAAAACGCCATACACCAGATTTCGCATCAACCTGATAAAAAGGCAGCATACGCCAACCCAATGTTGCCACTAGCTCCACCGCGCGCAGCAGATATTCAAATTCTTTTTCATCAATAAAATAGTTAAAGTTGAGACGTACCCAGCCAGGGCGTAACAGCATGTTACCCTGTTTGATTTCGGATTCAATCGCACGACTATAGGGCATATCCATTTCAAGCAGGCTATGACCATAGGGTCCCGCGCATGAGCAGCCTCCACGCACTTGAATGCCAAATAAATCGTTAAGTAAAGACACCACAAAACCATAGTGTAAGTCTTTGTTACCATGCTTAAAACGAAGCGCCATAATTGCTAAGCGAGGTGCAGAAGGACTGCCAACAATTTCTAGATTCGGGCAAGCCTCAAAGCGTTGCATAGCACGTTGGATGAAGCTTCCTTCTAAACGCTCAATTTCGCCTACGCCAACCTCTCTTTTCAGTTTGAACACTAGCCCCGCACGAATGGACTCTACAATGGCAGGGGTTCCCCCTTCTTCGCGGCGTTCGTGATGTTCCACATAAAGATGATCTTCAGGAGTTACGTACATCACCGTTCCTCCACCAACCGTTGAAGGTACAGCATTTTTCAATAAGGCTTTCTTAATTACCAACAATCCTGGCGTACCGGGCCCACCAATAAATTTATGCGGTGAAATAAATACCGCATCCTTTGGGTTGGCGCCATTCATATCGATATCGACATAGGGCGCTGCCGCGGCATAATCCCAAAATGCCAGTGCGCCATACTGCTTCAACAATGAGGTTGTCGCTGAAATATCACTCTTGATACCAGTAACATTAGAGGCCGCCGAAAAACTACCAATCAGTAACCCCCGGTGGGCATTTTCTTTGAGCTGCTCCTGCAAAAAAACTAAGTCCATCTCACCTGAATCTGTCAGTGGAATTGAGATCACTTCAGCAATGCTCTCACGCCATGGCAATTCATTGGAATGGTGTTCATAAGGTCCTATAAATACCACCGGACGCTGGCTGTCACTGATGCTAGCATTGGTTAAATAGCGTTGTGATAGTTCTTGTGGAAGACGCAGATTAAGAATATCAATTAGCTTGTTTATGACGGCGGTAGCGCCAGGGCCACAAAAAATAACCTGGTCATCTGATTGGCAATTTAGTGAACGTTTTATCTCCTGACGAGCTTGCTCTCGCAATGCGGTTATCTGGGCGCCTGTATAAGAAGCTTCTGTATGGGTATTAGCATAATAGGGCAGAACATGATCACGAATATAATCTTCAATAAACGCAAGGCTGCGGCCAGAGGCGACGTAATCGGCATAGACTAAAGGCTTGTCTCCAAAGGGCGTTCGAATAGATTGTTTATCACCGATGATAGAGTGTCGAACGTGCTGAATTAGAGCATTCATACTATGTTGGCCTTGAGTAGATAATAGGATTAGTCTAATCAAAAAAGTATGAAACATTGTGTCTAATACAGCTGTTTTTTTGTAATATAACGAAATTAAATTCCGGTAAATATTAAATATTCGGTTCATTGGTGCATAATAGGTAGCTTTATCGGCTCAAGGGTATGTTTTAGTTATGGAGATTTTAGACAGAGAAATCCTCAGGCGCTTGCAAATTAATGCGGCTTTGTCGGTGGGAGATTTAGCAGACAAAGTAGGCATTTCAAAATCTGCCTGTTGGCGGCGGGTTCAAAAATTAGAGAAGGAAGGTGTCATTAAAGAGCGGGTTACGCTTTTAGATGCCAAGTCTATTGGATTGTCACTGACAGTCTTTATTTCAATTAAGACAAGTATGCATAATGAGCGCTGGGCCGGGCAATTCAAAGATGCAGTAATGGCTATTCCGGGGATTCTTGAGGCCTATCGAATGGGCGGCGAGGCAGACTATTTGCTCAAGGCGATAGTTAAGGATATGCCTGATTACGATAGGCTTTACAAAGAACTTATTAAGGTTGGTTTGTTAGATGTAACCGCTGGCTTTGTTATGGAAGAGATTAAATGCACCACTGCTTTGCCGCTCTAACAGTCATTTTCCCTGAGTCTAAGATATAAATCCGACGTGTTGTGGCGAGTGGCCAGAATGAGAATTTCGTGCTGCTTTATCCTCTCATAGCCTTAGTAGCAGAAATAAACATGTTTTTGATCCGTTCTTCATCAGCATGATGATAATGGGTGATTTTCCAGATGCCATTGACCATCACATCTTTGATTAAAGACTGACTTGTGCCGAAAATAAGCACATCTAAAATAGAGTCTGTGGCGATATTGGCAAGATCTGCAGAATTATCGTCCAAAACAATAAGGTCAGCTCGACACCCCAGTTTCAGCGCACCGGTTTTTTGTCCAATAGCGCGACCTCCGCCATCAAGGCAGCGACCATAAAGATTGGTTCCCGTGTGTAACTCGGTATTATCTGAAGAAACATTGCGGGTGCGTGTGACTAGGCGCTGACCATATTCGAGCCAACGCAACTCTTCCATGGGATTGGTGCAGGTATTGCCATCAGAGCCAATCGCAATATGACCTCCCTGATCTAGATACTCGCGCAGTGGAAACAGCCCATCGCCAAGATTGGCTTCAGTAGTCGGGCATATGCCGACGGTCGCTCCAGATCTGGCCAGAGCGGTGGTTTCTTCAGGTGTCATGTGGGTGGCATGAATAAGGCACCACTGCTGGTCGACAGCATGATTATCTAATAACCACTCTACGGGTCTTTTACCCAGAGATTTTATTGATTGTTCCACTTCTTGTGTCTGCTCTGCAATATGCACATGAATGGGGCATGAAACACTCTGCTTAACGAAATGGTTTATAACTTCATTCATCGGATCTGCAGGCACTGCACGCAAACTATGTAAGGCTATTCCAACATTATGCTGATGTTGATTGGCGCAATATTGGGAGGCCTCATTCTGAATGTCGAGGTAGCGTGCTACGGAGTTACCAAAACGTTTTTGTTCCTCGAGCAGGGGTTGTCCATCAAATCCCGCAGTCATATAGAGCACGGGCAGTAGGGTCAAATTGATGCCGGCAATATTAGCGGCATTAATAATCGACTGTGACAGTTGGCTTGCGCAAGAATAGGGCGTTCCATTGGGTTGGTGATGTACATAATGAAATTCGGCAACGCTGGTGTAACCCTGTTTGATCATTTCCAAGTAGAGATAACTAGCAATAGCTTGAAGGTCTTCAGGTGACACTAAATTGGCAAACCGATACATAGTCTTGCGCCATGACCAAAATGTGTCTGTTGGGGAGTTTTGGTATTCGGTGAGACCTGCCATAGCGCGTTGAAAAGAGTGACTATGGCAGTTCACAAGGCCGGGAATGACAGTGCCTAACTTTTGGTCACCTCGCTCAGCACAAACACCTTTCTCTAGCCTCGAAATAAAGCCTTTGTCATCCACGCTTAGCCGGACATTAGCCGTCCAGCCATCACTTAAAAATGCGTTATTAATAAAATAAGTCTGCTGTGGCATAAATAATGTCTGACCTTAAGATTGCTTGTTAGTTACCTACCTTGATAATATAGCGGAAGCCTGTATAGACAGGAAACCTATTTTTTATTGTTTGGGCGACTATCCATGATCAACGTAGATAATTCCATTGCTCCGCTTTATCAAAAAGTGAAAGATCACATTTTGAAGAAAATTGAGTGCGGCGATTTATTGCCAAACAGCAGGGTTCCCTCAGAAAACGAGCTGGTAGCAACGCTCAAGGTGTCTAGGATGACCGCGAATAGAGCGCTCAAGGAGTTAGCCGCTGAGGGGATTTTGACTCGCGTAGCGGGAGTGGGGACATTTGTCTCGGAAGCACAAACCAAGGGCCACTTAGTTGAGGTGCGCAATATTGCCGAAGAAGTGCGAGAGAGAGGACACAGCTACAGTAATATAGTGGTCACTCATGAGTCGGTAGCTTTAACCCGTGGTATTGCTGCCGCAATGGAGTTGTCGAACAGTGTCAAGTCTGTTTATCACACCACTATTGTTCACCGGGAAGATAGTAAGATGCTCCAGGTAGAGGACCGCTATGTCAACGCACAAGCGGTGCCTGAATATATCCAAATTGATCTAAAGCAGACCACACCAGCCGCCTACCTGTTGGCCAATGTGCCCCTGCACAAAGTTGAGCATACCGTGCGCGCGGCCATGCCCAGTAAGACTATTAAGAAATTATTGCAGATGGATGACAATGTGCCTTGCTTGATTTTAGATCGACGGACTTGGTCCTCCGGCAACTTGATTTCGGTCGCTCACCTTTACCATTCAGCGCAGTCGTTCTCGCTCACCGAAACCATACAAAAAGATTAGCAACGCCCTAAAAAATCACGTTTTCAGGGCGTTGATAGATACAGCTACCCGCTTTGATAACCGATTCAGCTTTATTACCACCCAGCCAGTAGGCTAATTCAAAGGGTTGTTGCACGTCCCAAATAGCTAAGTCTGCAGCTTTGCCAATCTGTAATGAGCCCACTGAATCTGACTTCCCCAACGCCTTAGCGGCATTAATAGTCATGCCGCGCAGCGCTTCTTCTGGGGTTAGACCGAACTCCTGGCACCCAAGGACCATCATTAGCCGCGCTGACAACACCGGCGAACTGCCGGGGTTGATGTCAGTCGCTAAGGCGATAGGTACTTGGTAATCACGCAATAGCTGTACTGGTGGTTTTTGTGTCTCTCTGAGCATATAAAAAGCCCCAGGTAGCAACACGGCGACGCTGCCGCTAGTAGCCATAGCCTGAACACCCGTCTCATCGAGATATTCTAGATGGTCGGCAGACAGCGCATGATACTTGGCAGCAAGTTCAGCACCGCCACTATTAGAGAGCTGCTCTGCATGCAGTTTGACCGGTAGTCCCAGATCAGTGGCCGCTTGAAAGACCTGTTCAACTTCATCGACGGAAAAAGCAATACTCTCACAGAAGGCATCAACTGAATCGATAAGACCTTGAGCATGTAATTTGGGCAACATTTCTTTGCACACCAAATCAAGATAGCCTGAGCGGTTATTGGTATATTCGGGGGGCAGGGCGTGGGCACCTAAAAATGTGGTGGTGACGGTCACTGGGCTGGTATCACCCAATCTTCTCGCCACTCGCAGCATCTTCTCTTCATCTTTAAAGGTGAGGCCATAACCTGATTTAATTTCGATACTGGTTACCCCATCACTGACCAGCAGTGCCAATCGACTTCGCGCATCATGCTCTAGCTGTTGCTCTGTGGCAGCGCGAGTATGGTTCACGGTACTCATGATACCGCCACCTTGCTTGGCAATCTGCTCATAGGACTGGCCCTGCAAGCGCAGATTAAATTCTTTGGCACGATTGCCACCGAAGACAAGATGGCTGTGGCAATCAATCAACCCAGGAGTCAAGCATTTACCCTCCAGGTCAATGACCTTGGTAGCTAGGTTACTGGGCGTATCTCCCAGCTTGTCCATGGGCGATATAAGGCTAATGAGGCCATCTTTGCAGGCAATAGCACCGGTTTGTAGGGTCTCTGCAACACCTTGCTCGGTAATAATTGAGAGTGTGCCGTTGATCCATAAAGTGTCATGTTGGGTCATTGCTTTACCTTACTTTTTTAAGCCGCTGTTGAGAGGATTGTTTAAACCTATAAAAATTCTTGCGTCCAGCATGAGTATAGAATATCTTTACTTGTATAGACAACACCGTACAGACTGTATGTACGACTAATTAGCATTATTTTAGAGGCTCTACTATGACCCAGCAAATTTCAGGGAAAGGACCGCGTGTGGTGAAAGCCCCAACCGGGACTGAGATGACAGCTAAACATTGGACCACAGAGGCGCCATTGCGCATGCTGATGAATAACCTTCATCCCGATGTAGCCGAGAGACCCGAAGACTTGGTGGTATATGGGGGTATAGGTAAGGCGGCTAGAGACTGGCAGAGTTTTGATAAAATTGTCGAGTGCCTGCGTGCCTTAAATGAAGATGAAACACTGTTAGTGCAGAGCGGTAAACCTGTAATGGTGGCTAAAACACACACTGAGGCTCCACGGGTATTGATCGCCAATTCTAATTTAGTGCCGCACTGGGCAAACTGGGAGCATTTCAACGAACTCGACCGCAAAGGCCTCGCCATGTATGGGCAAATGACCGCGGGTTCTTGGATATATATTGGTAGCCAGGGCATTGTTCAGGGCACCTATGAAACGTTTGTTGAGATGGGCCGACAGCATTACAACGGTGACCTATCAGGGCGTTGGATTTTAACCGCTGGTCTTGGTGGAATGGGTGGCGCACAGCCACTCGCCGCGACCCTAGCGGGAGCCTGCAGTCTGACGGTTGAGTGCCAAGAGAAGCATATTGATTTTCGCTTGCGTACTGGCTACCTAGACAAGAAGGCTTATACCTTAGATAGCGCACTGACAATTATCAATGAGGCGATTAGCTCCGGAGAGGTGGTATCAGTGGGGCTGTTGGGTAATGCTGCTGAGATTCTTCCAGAAATGGTCGCGCGAGGAATACGGCCAGATGCGGTTACCGACCAAACCTCGGCACATGACCCTATTCATGGTTATCTGCCGGTTGGTTGGTCACCTGAAGAGTGGAAAAAGCTACAAATAAGCGACCAAGCCCTAGTTACAGAACAGGCGCAAAAGTCTATGGCCATTCACGTGCAGGCATTGTTAGAGTTCCACCAGATGGGTATTCCAACATTCGACTATGGCAATAATATTCGGCAAGAAGCGCTTAACGCGGGGGTGAAAAATGCCTTTGATTTCCCCGGCTTCGTCCCCGCTTATATAAGACCATTATTTTGTCGCGGTATTGGTCCATTTCGCTGGGTTGCACTTAGTGGTGACCCTGAAGATATCTATAAAACCGACGCTAAAGTGAAAGAACTGATACCCGATGATAAGCATTTGCACAATTGGTTAGACATGGCGCGGGAGAGGATTAGCTTTCAAGGCTTACCCGCACGAATTTGTTGGGTTGGGTTGGGGGAGCGTCATCGACTCGCTATGGCATTTAATGAAATGGTGGCCAGTGGCGAACTAAAAGCGCCCATCGTGATTGGCCGCGACCATCTCGACTCCGGTTCTGTAGCCAGCCCTAACCGTGAAACGGAATCCATGCTTGATGGCTCTGATGCAGTATCCGATTGGCCACTTTTAAACGCATTGCTCAATACAGCAAGCGGTGCTACCTGGGTTTCTATTCACCATGGTGGCGGTGTCGGCATGGGTTATTCGCAGCACTCAGGCGTAGTTATTGTTGCTGATGGCACAGAGCAGGCCGCTAAGCGTCTTGAAAGAGTGCTTTGGAATGATCCTGCAACCGGCGTAGTAAGACACGCAGACGCAGGTTATGAGGATGCTGTGGCCTGTGCACAGGACAAAGGACTCAATGTGCCCATGCTGGGCATAGCGAACAGTAGTTTAAAGGACTAGAGGAAGCTTCAATGGCGCAATCAACATCCCCAACCGACACGATAACCCTAGAGCCGGGCTTAGTTTCCCTCGCTCAGTTACGTAACATTTACACCAGTCATCGGTCCTTTGAGCTCTATAAGCTGGCTTGGGAAGACATTGAGACTAGTGCGATCGCTGTTCAAAAGATTGTCGACAAAGGCGATGCTGCCTATGGCATCAATACTGGCTTTGGTCTTTTGGCCCAGACTCGCGTTGAGGACGAACAGCTTGCGCTATTGCAACGTAATTTAGTGCTCTCACACTGCACGGGGGTGGGACAGTTGATTGACGCCGCCGCGGTCAGACTGATTATTGCGTTAAAGGTCATTAGCCTGTCTCAGGGGCATTCAGGGGTGCGATCATCAGTGGTGCAGTTGCTGATAGATTTTTATCATCAGGACATCCTACCCTGCATTCCCAGTAAAGGATCTGTGGGCGCATCGGGTGACTTGGCACCACTGGCACATCTTGCGGCAGCACTCATTGGTGTTGGTGAGGTTCATTACAAAGGTCAGTTAATGACCGCATCACAAGCTCTGGATCAGGCAGGTTTAACCGCTCTTGAATTGGGGCCAAAAGAGGGTTTAGCCCTACTTAATGGCACCCAAACTTCAACCGCACTAGCATTGGCTGGGCTATTTGAGGCAGAAAATTTGTTTGCCGCGGCACTAGTCACCGGAGCGTTGTCGGTGGATGCCATGAAAGGCAGTACGGTCCCCTTTGATAGTCGTATTCACCAGCTGCGCGGTCAGCCAGGACAGATTGCCGTGGCTAAAAAATATGCTCAGTTTTTAAACGACAGTGGCATTTTAGAGTCCCATGTCGATTGCGGAAAGGTACAGGATCCGTACTCATTGCGCTGTCAGCCCCAAGTCATGGGTGCCTGTTTGGACATACTTAACAACAGCGCACGCACCCTGCAAATCGAAGCCAACGCAGTGACGGATAACCCATTGATCTTTGCGCCCACCTTAGAGGCACTCTCAGGGGGTAATTTCCATGCTGAACCAGTGGCTTTCGCCGCTGACAATTTAGCCTTGGCGATTGCTGAGATAGCGTCAATTTCAGAACGACGAATTTCTCTGTTAGTAGATCCGCATATGAACGGCGGCCTACCGGCGTTTCTAGTTGAGAACAGTGGTCTTAATTCGGGCTTTATGATTGCTCAGGTTACCGCGGCTGCCTTAGTGTCAGAGAATAAAACATTGGCCCACCCGGCCAGTGTCGACAGCATCCCAACCTCCGCAAATCAGGAGGACCATGTCAGCATGGCAACCTTTGGCGCACGGCGTTTGAGAGACATGACCGAGAATAGTGATTATGTGGTTGCGGTTGAATTGTTAAGTGCGGTTCAAGCGGTTGAGTTTCATTATCCTCATCTCACCTCAGTAACACTGCAGTCAGTAGTGGCAGAACTCAGAGCCAGAGTGCCGTCCTATACCGAGGACCGCTTTTTTGCACCGGACATTGTTGCTGCGCGCAACATTATTAGTGAGTCATACTTCTATGATTTAGTGGCGGATATACTGCCCTCTGGAGTGATGTAATCATGGAAGTAGTTGCCGTCAGAGAAGCTAGCAGTCCTTTGCTGGTGAGTTTCCCACATTCCGGGACAGCTGTTCCCAGTGCTATAGAGCAACAATTTACTGCAGCCGGGCGCAGCCTTATAGATACCGATTGGCATGTGCCCAAGTTGTATGATTTTCTTAAAGAACTACCCGTCTCGACGATTTCGGCAAATTATTCTCGTTACGTCATTGATGTTAATCGATCGCCACAGGGCACCGCGCTTTATCCCGGTCAGAATGAAACTGAGTTATGTCCTACCAGCACCTTTGGCAAACAGCCTATCTATTTGTTGGGCAAGGCGCCGGATACCGAAGAAATAGAGCGCCGTAAGCAGCACTATTGGCGGGCTTATCACCAGGCATTGACCGAGCAACTGACGCGTATTAAAAAGACCCATGGTTATGCACTGCTTTGGGACGCACACAGCATCGCCGCCGAGGTCCCGCGTTTCTTTGAGGGTGTATTGCCCGATCTCAATTTAGGTTCCGCTGGTGGGCAATCTTGCGATGAGACCTTAAGTGCGAATCTTCTATCAATGATGACTGATAGTGATTACACATCAGTGCACAATGGGCGCTTTAAAGGTGGCTATATTACTCGTCACTACGGTGCACCC
>CAJJAU010000080.1 GCA_905182275.1 gamma proteobacterium HTCC2207 | reverse complement strand
AGCCTGTTTTTAGTTGACGCAACTGCGCCGGGTGTTGAGGTTAAAGCCTACAAAATGATGGACGGCCAGAGTGCAGCCACATTGACCCTAACCAATGTTGCGGTTGACCAGAGCCAGTTGCTTAACGCAGCGGGAGAGGGCATGGATCTTATTGAACAAGTCATGCCGCAGATCTTAATTGGTTTGTCAGCGGAAGCCCTGGGTATTATGGCCACCCTGAACACCTTGACCGTAGATTACTCCAAGACGCGACAGCAGTTTGGCTCGCCAATTGGTTCATTCCAAGTGTTGCAACACCGAATGGTAGACACATTTATGGGCTGTGAGCAGACTAAATCAATGCTCTATCGTGGGCTTTGCGAGTCAAAAAGTGTTGAAGAAGGTGAAGCGGACGCTGTAGCACTGTCTAAGACTGTCCACGCGCTTAAAGCAACAGTGGCGCGCTATGGCAAAACCATCGGCGAAGAAGCGATTCAGCTGCACGGTGGCATTGGCATGACCGATGAATTAAACATTGGTCACTACGTTAAGCGTCTGATGATGATTAATACCACCTTTGGTGATGGTGATTTTCATCAGAAGAAGTTTAATCAACTAAGCTACTCGGTCTAACGATGGACATAGTTAGCGCTGTGACCATCGCCGTGGCGCTAATTATCTTAACTGCAATAGTCACTATTATTTTATGGTTACAGCGTGACACCAATGCCCAATATGACCTCCCTTTAGGGGAGGTTTTTTATGCGCCTTCAGATTCCAAAACCCGGGTCGCCAGCACAATGGCTTTAAAGGGTATCTACAGACAACTTAAGAGTGTCTCCAAACCGTCAGAGTCTAAGCCGTTAAAAAGGCGCATAGACCATTTGCGTGCGGTTATGGACCAACTGCGAACCCACATACCCCTAGCCAGCACAATATCCCCAACAAATGCCGGCGGTGTGCCCGCAGAGTGGGTCATTGCACCCGGTGCCGACCCCAGTCGACGATTACTGTACATACATGGCGGCGGTTTTGTCGCCGGCAGCCCCACCAGCCATAGAATCATTACCAGCAAGCTCTCTGAAATTACCAACAGCGCAGTGCTGGCCATTGACTATCGGTTGTCACCAGAACATAAGCGTGAAGCCTGCATAGAAGACTGTCGCAGCGCCTATGATTGGTTACTAGCCAATGGACCAGAAAATGAATCAGCCGCCAGCGCAGTTTATGTGGCTGGGGACTCAGCCGGAGGCAACCTAACCTTGTCGCTCCTGGCGTGGGCTCGAGACACCCAGCGGCGGGCACCCAATGCCGCGGTGGCGCTGTCGCCAGTGACGGACATGCGCATGATTAATCCGAGCATAAAAGCCAATCTCAATACTGATGTCATGCTTAAGCCAATGGCCAAAAAACTCGCTAAAATACCCCGCTGGTTAATGGTCAGCGCAGGTACCTTTATGGTGCCTTACAAAGCGACTGACCCCGATATCTCGCCGCTATTGGGCAAACTACACGACTTACCGCCATTACTTATTCAGGCCAGTGACTGCGAGATTTTGTTAGATGATGGCCGCCGTTATGCCAACAAAGCGCGGGCTGCTGGCTCTAATGTGACCTTGCAACTGTGGTCGGGCATGCCTCATGTGTGGCAGCTTTTTCATCCAGAATTACAGGCAGCACAGGAAGCCTTTGACCAGATAGAGCAGTTTATCGCGCGCTACCCCTAGTTCAGAAAAGACAAGCGCCAAGTGGGTTAAAATAATTCAGCAAGGAGAGTACTCATGTTAAAAGTTCATTTTGTCGCAGGTACCCGAGCCGGAAGGATAGTCTGGTTATTGGAAGAGTTAGGTCTAGAGTATGAGGTTAATAGCATGCCTTTTACCAAAGATGGCTTAAAATCAAGCGAGCACAGAGCACGACACGCCCTGGGTCGGGTGCCGGTACTTGAAGATGGCGACATCTCTATTTTCGAATCAGGCGCCATCGTCGAATATATTCTTGCGCGACATAAAAATGGCGGCTTAAAACCCAGCGTCGACGCACCTGAGTTCCCGTCTTACCTGCAATGGTTTCATTACTGCGAAGGTATGGTCATGCCGCCCATGAACCAAATAGTCGTGCAAAAGTTTTTACTGCCACCAGAGCGCCGCGATGCCAATGCCTTGCGCCAAGCTGAAAACCTGCTGACCAAGTCTTTGGGGCCCATTAATGCCACCTTAGCCGGCAAAGATTATCTCATTGGTGACTTTTCAGCGGCAGACATCATGCTTGGGCATGCGTGTTTTATGGCCAACAGAAACGGCTGTGTCACCGACGAAATGGCCAATATCAAGGGCTATGTTAAAAACATAGAGGCTAGGCCAGCGTTTCAAAAAGCCATTACTATGCTGTGATAGGGCTGGGTTTTAACACCTTTACAGCCACGTTTGTTGGTGGAGGTTGATCAGTCGGGCTAACCACTGACAACAGCAGCTCAACGCTAGCACAATCAGCAATCATGGGGGCAATCTCACTGGGGCGGAAGCCGGTCTTTTTGGTAATATTAGATTGGTGGTTAACCAGGGTGCTGTCAGTAATACCTAAATGTATGGCAGTTTTCTTGGTGCTCCTTAACGTGAACAGCGTTTTGATAACATCCAACTCTCTGCTGGTTAGCAACTGTTTCATGCCAACCACTCGGTGCTCAATTAATAAATCATCAATGTGAGCTTGGCAGTTTTCATCAGCACAGAACAGGTAATAGGCATTACCGCCATTAGCCAAGAGGTTCTTATGGATTTTGTCTTTGTCCTTGGCTTCGCCCATGACATTGATCTGGATGCTTTGCTCTATAGTGCGCGGTATAAAATCACCAAAGGCATCACAGCGACCCCATGTAGTGACGTCAACCAATGCTCCATTTTTAAATCGTCTAATAAAAATCATTTTTAACCCTCCCTGCTTTAGATCATTCTATGCGAATTACCATAAATTGCAACCAAGTGGCGCTAAGTAATAGTAGTGAGAATTTATGGCAGTCCATTAGGGTATTCTACAATCTTATTAAATGGGCTTAAAATGTTGGATAGGAGCGTAGCGGGGGCGTAAGCCGCTTATAGCGCAGACGAAAATAGTTAGGGCAAAGAATGGATGGGTTGATACACGGTAATAGCGGCTAGCTGGAGCTAAGCCGCAAACTTAAGTGGCTAGCAGTAAAGTATCATAAATATGTAGGGTATAGTTACTATTGTATACACTTATGCATTTAAACTATCATAGGTCCATAGGGTAAAAGAGACAGCTTACCCAGGCAAGCCTGGGCTTTGTGAAGTTTAAAAGGAGAATACTATCAAGGACGAT
>CAJJAU010000079.1 GCA_905182275.1 gamma proteobacterium HTCC2207 | reverse complement strand
CCATAAACTTCTGCACAGACGCGCGTCATAGCCGCGGTCAATGTTGTCTTTCCGTGGTCAACGTGCCCAATTGTGCCGACATTCACATGCGGCTTATTTCTTTCAAACTTTTCTTTAGCCATCTCAGCGTCTCCTCAATAGGCATTCATGTTAAAACTATTACAGGCTGCGACGGCTTCATCTGAAGCTGAAACACCTGGAAGGTCGCCATCTTATACGTCGGCAGACAGGAGTCAACGCCCTTTGACACTAAATAGATCATTTTTTGTGTTTTTTACGTAAAAAACGGTGATAGTGCGCCCTAGGGAGACTAAAACTATGGATTTTCGGAAAATTAGCCTTATTATTTTAATTTTCCTCCGCTTGAACAGTAATATCCTGTATACTCGCGCGCGTTTTGCAGGCCCTAAATAACTAGAATTTTAACATTGAGTAGAATAATGACTGAATTATCTCACTATAGAAACATTGGCATCTTTGCACACGTTGATGCTGGAAAAACAACAACAACTGAACGAATTCTTAAGCTTACCGGCAAGATTCATAAGACCGGTGAAGTTCATGATGGCGCCGCCACTACCGACTTCATGGAGCAAGAACAAGAGCGCGGAATTACGATTCAGTCGGCAGCAACTACCTGCTACTGGAGAGATCACCGCTTCAACATTATCGATACTCCTGGGCACGTGGACTTCACTGTTGAAGTTTACCGCTCATTAAAAGTACTCGATGGTGGTGTTGGTGTATTCTGCGGCTCAGGCGGCGTTGAACCTCAGTCTGAAACGAACTGGCGTTACGCTAACGAATCTGAAGTGGCGCGAGTGATCTTTGTAAACAAACTAGACCGCATGGGCGCTGACTTTTTGCGAGTTGTTAAGCAGGTCAAAGACGTCTTGGGCGCCAACCCCTTGGTAATGTGTCTTCCAATCGGTGTCGAAGAGAATTTTGTCGGACTAGTGGACCTACTCGAACGTAAGGCTTACGTATGGGACGACTCTGGTCTTCCGGAAAACTTTGAAATTGTTGACATCCCTGCTGATATGGTCGACGAGGTTGAGCAGTATCGTGAAATGATGATCGAAACTGCACTTGAACAGGACGATGATCTATTGATGGCTTACATGGAAGGTGAAGAGCCCTCTATAGAAGACGTTAAAAAGTGTGTCCGTAAAGGTACGATCGCACTAGACTTCTTCCCTACTTACTGCGGCTCAGCGTTTAAGAATAAAGGCGTACAGATGGTTCTTGACGCCGTTGTCGACTATTTACCTTGCCCAACTGATGTTGTGCCTCAGCCGCTGACTGATGAAGATGGTAACGAAACGGGGCAAAGAGCCATTGTTTCGATCACAGAGCCTCTGAAAGCCCTCGCGTTTAAGATTATGGACGACCGTTTCGGTGCACTGACTTTTGTGCGCGTCTACTCTGGCGTACTTAATAAGGGTGATACCATCCTGAATTCGTTTACTGGAAAAACTGAGCGTATTGGCCGCATGGTCGAGATGCATGCTGATGATCGCAACGAAATTGATCGCGCTCAGGCCGGCGACATTATTGCTATCGTAGGCATGAAAAACGTTCAAACAGGACATACACTGTGTGATCCTAAGCATCCAGTGACACTTGAGCCTATGATCTTCCCTGAGCCGGTGATTTCGATTGCTGTTAAACCGAAGGACAAGGGCGGCTCTGAGAAAATGGGAATCGCTATTGGTAAGATGATTGCTGAAGACCCTTCATTCCGCGTTGAAACTGACGAAGATTCTGGTGAAACCATCCTTAAAGGTATGGGTGAATTACATCTAGACATCAAGGTAGACATTCTGAATCGAACCTATGGGGTAGATTTGATTGTTGGTCAGCCTCAGGTTGCCTACCGCGAAACGATTACCACTCCTCTTGAAGACAGCTACACGCACAAGAAGCAATCTGGTGGTTCTGGGCAGTTTGGTAAAATTGATTACCGCATCAAACCTGGTGAGCCGGGCACAGGTTTTGTGTTCAGCTCGAAAGTGGTTGGTGGTAATGTACCTAAGGAATTTTTCCCAGCAATTGAGAAAGGTTTTAGAGGGATGATGGATCAAGGTCCATTGGCTGGTTATCCTGTTCTTGACGTCGAAGTTGAGCTTTATGACGGCGGGTTCCATGCCGTTGACTCCTCAGCAGTTGCATTTGAAATTGCTGCCAAGGGTGCTTTCCGGCAATCCATGCCAAAAGCAGGCCCACAGATCATTGAGCCAATCATGAAGGTAGATGTTTATACACCTGAAGACCATGTTGGTGATGTTATCGGTGACTTAAACCGTCGCCGCGGCATGATCAAGGATCAAGAGCCAGGCGTGACTGGGGTTCGTATTAAAGCAGACGTACCGCTATCAGAAATGTTCGGCTATATTGGTCATCTTCGCACTATGACCTCAGGTCGCGGCCAATTCTCTATGGAATTTGCACACTACCTGCCTTGCCCGCAAAACATCGCAACTGATGTGATCGCTGCGGCTAAGGAACTCAGAGACGCCAAGTAACAAGGCTCTCTGATAACAAAAACCCCCGCTGGTGCTAACCAACGGGGGTTTTTTATTGCCTGACTGTTTCCTCTCAGAGCAATCAACTCATATTTTTTGCCATCACCGCTTCAGTAATATTTTTTGGCGCTTCAGAGTATTTATCAAACTCCATAGTAAAGGTCGCACGGCCCTGAGTAGCAGACCGCAAGTCCGTCGCATAACCAAACATTTCACCAAGAGGGACCTCAGCATTAATAACCTTGCCCACCGAATTGTCTTCCATTCCGAGAATGATTCCTCTTCTGCGATTAAGATCACCAACTACATCTCCCATATTTGACTCAGGCGTAACAATCTCAACCTTCATAGTCGGCTCTAGGAGTACGGCGCCACCAAACTCAGTTAACTTTCGTGTGGCCAGCGACCCGGCAATTTTAAACGCCATTTCAGAAGAATCAACGTCGTGATAAGAGCCGTCATAAAGCGTCGCTTTGACACCCAGTAGTGGGTAACCGGCAAGAATCCCGTTCTGCATTTGCTCCTCAATGCCTTTAGCAACCGCAGGGATATACTCCCGAGGCACACTTCCTCCGACAACTTCATTAACGAACTCTAGTCCTTCAGCACCAGAGTCTTCAGCCGGCTCAAACTTTAACCAAACGTGTCCATATTGGCCGCGGCCACCGGACTGACGAACGAACTTTCCCTCAATTTCACAGCTGTTGCGGATCGTTTCACGGTAGGCAACCTGAGGCTTACCGATATTAGCCTCTACAGTAAATTCCCTACGCATACGATCAACGAGAATGTCGAGATGTAACTCCCCCATCCCAGAAATAATCGTCTGACCACTTTCTTCATCTGTTTTAACCCTAAATGAAGGATCCTCTTGAGCAAGTTTACCTAAGGCAACACCCATCTTTTCTTGATCAGCTTTAGTTCTGGGCTCAACCGCAACAGAGATAACCGGCTCAGGAAATTCCATCCGCTCTAGAATAATTTTATTATTCTCAGCACAGAGCGTATCACCGGTGGTGGTATCTTTAAGCCCGATAGCGGCGGCAATATCTCCAGCACGAACTTCCTTAATCTCTTCCCGACTATTCGCATGCATCTGCACCATACGCCCAACACGCTCGCGCTTCATCTTGACCGAGTTAAATACCGCGGTGCCACTCTCAAGCGTACCGGAATAAACCCTCATAAACGTTAATGTACCGACAAATGGATCAGTGGCAATTTTAAAGGCCAGCGCCGAAAAAGGAGACTCATCATCGGCGCTACGTATACCTTTATCGCCATTTTCCATCTCACCTTCAATAGCCTTAACCTCAGTAGGTGATGGTAAATATTCAATAACGGCATCTAACATCGCCTGAACACCCTTATTCTTAAAAGCTGAGCCTCCCAAAACAGGGACAATCTCATTGGCCAAAGTTCTAATCCTCAAGCCCTGCTTAATCTCAGCCTCGCTTAAGGCCTCCCCCTCTAGATACTTCTCCATGAGCTCGTCAGTAGCCTCTGCCGCGGCTTCTACCAAATTTTCGTGCATCTGCTGGCAGTCATCGAGCATATCCTCAGGGATCGGCGAATAAACAAACGTCATACCCTGATCCTCTTCATTCCAGAGGATGGATTTCATTTTCACCAGGTCAACGACGCCCTTAAATTTCTCTTCTGCGCCAATAGTCAACTGCAGTGGAACGGGTAATGCGCCAAGCCGCTCTTTAAGTTGTTCAATGACCAATAGATAATCAGCGCCCGCCCTATCCATCTTGTTAACGAACACCATACGCGGCACTTCATATTTGTTGGCTTGACGCCATACAGTTTCTGTCTGTGGTTGCACTCCGGAGGATCCACATAGGACAATGACAGCCCCATCAAGTACGCGCAGTGAACGTTCAACTTCAATGGTAAAGTCTACGTGGCCTGGCGTATCAATAATATTAATACGATGATCTTCAAACTGCGCATCCATACCACGCCAAAAACAGGTGGTTGCGGCTGACGTAATAGTAATTCCGCGTTCCTGCTCTTGCTCCATCCAATCCATGGTGGCGGCACCATCATGCACCTCACCAATTTTATGTGACATCCCGGTATAAAATAATACCCGCTCAGTCGTCGTTGTCTTTCCTGCATCAACGTGCGCGCAGATACCAATGTTGCGATAGCGATCGATGGGAGTCTTGCGTGCCACAATATTTTTCCTTTTATTTAAAACACAAAAAGGTGGCTATTATAGCCACCTTTTTGAGAACATCTTCTATAACAGCGATGTTTAGAAACGGAAGTGCGAGAACGCCTTGTTCGCTTCTGCCATGCGATGCACGTCTTCACGCTTTTTAACCGCTCCGCCTTTACCTTGAACTGCATCAATCAGCTCACCCGCCAGACGCTGCGGCATAGACTTCTCTCCACGGCTACGAGCGTAATCTACAAGCCAACGCATTGCTAGAGCAGTGCGGCGTGACGGACGGACCTCAACTGGCACTTGATAGGTGGCTCCACCTACACGACGAGATTTGACCTCGACAAGTGGCGCAACATTATCTAACGCCTCTTCAAACACTTCCACTGGGCTCTTCTTCAAACGTTGCTCTACGATATCTAACGCACCGTACACAATTCGTTCTGCGACCGACTTCTTGCCGCTAACCATCACGTGGTTCATGAATTTAGCGAGAGTGATATTGCCAAATTTTGGATCCGGCAAGATCTCCCGCTTTGCTGCTACTCTTCTTCTTGGCATCGTTTTGCCCTTCTCTTCAGGTTTGTCTAGGGATAGGCCCTAGCCTTACTTGATTGTTAACCGATTACTACGCAATTAGCCCTTAGGCCGCTTAGTACCATACTTTGAACGACGCTGAGTACGGCCGTTCACACCCGCTGTATCCAATGTGCCACGTACCGTATGGTACCGAACACCAGGAAGATCCTTTACACGACCACCACGAATCAACACAACACTGTGCTCTTGTAAGTTGTGGCCTTCACCACCAATGTATGAAGTTACTTCATAGCCACTGGTAAGGCGAACACGACAAACTTTACGAAGTGCAGAGTTTGGCTTCTTCGGAGTTGTTGTATAAACGCGGGTACATACACCACGACGCTGCGGACAGGCCTGTAATGCTGGTACGTCACTTTTACTAACTTTGCGCTTTCTCGGCTTACGAACCAACTGGTTGATCGTTGCCATGCAATTTTTCTCCAAATTAAAAAAAGTCTTTTTATAAAGACTGTTTGTTCCTTGAACAGAGTACCAAACATCGGTAACTACATCCAAAAGGGATCGGCATTTTAATTACCGCACTAGCGGGAGTCAAGCACACATTGCTATTGCCTTAACAGTATTCATGTCATTGATATGACCACAACACTGTAAAGGCACTAGCTGTTATGCAATTATCCCTTAGTCATCTAACATTTCAGCGCTCAATGCTTCACTTAATGCTGCTTCAACATCTGCTGCTGTCATAGTAGATTCTACTTCTGCTTCACGATTCTTACGTCGCTGAGCATGGTATGACAATCCAGTTCCTGCCGGAATCAGTCGTCCTACCACCACATTTTCTTTCAATCCTCTCAGAGGATCAGACTTGCCGGTTACAGCAGCCTCTGTAAGTACTCGTGTTGTCTCCTGGAATGACGCGGCTGAGATAAAGCTCTCAGTTGCCAAAGACGCCTTGGTAATACCCAGTAATTGACGCTCGTACTTGGCTGGCTGAAGACCTTCCTGGCGCAGTCTTTCATTCTCTTCAAGAACACGTCGGTACTCTACCTGCTCACCACGAATCAACGAAGAATCACCCATATCAGTAATTTCAACCTTGCGTAGCATCTGGCGGGTAATAACCTCAATGTGCTTATCATTGATTTTCACGCCCTGCAGTCTATAAACATCTTGAATTTCATTGACGATGTACTTAGCCAATTCGCTAATGCCCTTAAGACGCAAAATATCATGGGGAATAGGCGGTCCATCAGAAATAACCTCGCCCTTCTCAACATGCTCACCCTCAAACACGCTCAGAGTACGCCACTTAGGAATCAACTCCTCATATTGCATCTTACCATTAGGTAATGGCTGCCCATCATCGGGAGAGATAACTAACCGTAGCTTGCCTTTAGTCTCCTTGCCCAAGGTAACCGTTCCTGTGATTTCAGCAAGAATAGCCGGATCTTTAGGCTTACGCGCCTCAAACAAATCAGCAACTCTCGGTAGACCACCAGTAATATCTTTAGTACCACCCGCTTCTTGAGGGATACGAGCAATAATCTGTCCAATATCGATGGTGTCGCCATCTATCACGTTAATACTTGCGTTAGCAGGTAAAGGATAGTGTGCAGGGACAGTCGAGTTGGGGAAGATGAGCTCTTTACCCTTCTTGTCAGTCAGCGATATCATCGGCTTCAGTTCTTTACCAGCAGCGTTTCGATCGTTAGGATCAATGATCGAGATGCTCGTCAAACCGGTCATATCATCAGTCTGCTGCCGAACACTTAAGCCTTCTTCCATTCCTGAAAACGCAACCTTACCCGCTACTTCAGTAACAATAGGATGAGTGTGCGGATCCCAGTTAGCAATAATATCACCAGCAGAAACAGATGCGCCGTCAGCAACCCTAATTAACGCTCCATAAGGTAGCTTATAACGCTCACGCTCACGACCATTTTCGTCCGCGATAGCCAGTTCTCCTGATCGAGAAACCGCGACCAGATTCTTATCTTTATTCTGCACAGTCTTGAGGTTGATAAGCCGAATGACACCGTCTTGTTTCACCTTAACACTATCCACAGCAGACGCTCGCGAAGCTGCTCCACCAATGTGGAACGTACGCATAGTAAGCTGCGTTCCAGGCTCTCCAATTGACTGAGCAGCAATGACACCAACTGCTTCGCCTTGGTTGACGCGATGTCCTCTTGCTAAATCACGGCCGTAACATGCGGAACAAATACCATGACGCACTTCACAGGTTATTGGCGACCGTACAATTACTTCGTCAATGCTTAACTTCTCAATGCGAAGAACCCACTGCTCATCAATCATAGTACCAGCGGGAACTACGATTTCTTCACTGCCCGGCTTATTGACATCTTTAGCCACAACTCGACCAAGAATACGGTCACCCAGCGATGAGATAATATCTCCGCCTTCAATAACTGGTGCCATTAAGAGGCCTTCAGTGGTACCACAATCAACTTCAGTCACCACTACGTCCTGTGAGACATCCACCAGACGACGGGTCAGGTACCCTGAGTTAGCGGTCTTCAGTGCCGTATCAGCCAAACCTTTACGGGCGCCGTGAGTAGAGATGAAGTACTGCATTACCGTTAGACCTTCACGGAAGTTTGCCGTGATCGGTGTTTCAATAATTGAACCATCAGGACGCGCCATCAGACCACGCATACCTGCCAGCTGCCTTATCTGTGCTGGGGAGCCACGAGCACCAGAATCCGCCATAATGAATACCGAGTTAAAAGAATCCTGCTCTTCTATCTCGCCATCACGGTTGGTTACTTTCTCGGTACTAATTCCTTTCATCATTGACTTAGCAACACGATCGTTTGCTTGAGACCAAATATCGATGACCTTATTGTATCTTTCACCTTGGGTCACAAGACCAGAGGCAAATTGACTGACAATCTCTTTAACCTGGTCTTCAGCGGCAGAAATAATGTCATCCTTGTCATCAGGAATAACGAAATCGTTAACGCCAATAGACGCACCAGAACGAGTTGAAAACTTGAATCCGGTATACATTAATTGGTCAGCAAAAATGACGGTATCTTTTAAACCAACACGTCGATAGCATTCATTCAAGATAAGCGAGATAGCCTTTTTGACCATCGGCTTATTGACTAGGCTAAAGGGAAGACCTTCAGGAACTGATTCCCACAACAGGATTCGACCTACAGTGGTATCAACTATCTTACGCTCTTCGGTACGCTCGCCGGTTACCTCATCAACCAAAACCTCCAAAATACGAACTTTTACTCTTGCTTGAAGTTCGACTTTGTCTGAGTAGTATGCCCGCGAAGCTTCTCTACCATCAGCGAATATCATACCTTCGCCCAATGCATTGACCTTGTGACGAGTCATATAATACAGCCCAAGTACCACGTCTTGTGACGGCACGATGATCGGTTCGCCTGATGCGGGGGATAGAATATTATTCGTCGACATCATCAGTGCGCGCGACTCCATCTGCGCTTCAATCGTAAGAGGCACATGGACAGCCATCTGGTCACCATCAAAATCGGCGTTGAACGCCGCACAAACGAGGGGATGCAACTGAATTGCTTTACCTTCAATTAAGACTGGCTCAAAGGCTTGAATACCGAGACGGTGAAGTGTCGGTGCCCGGTTTAGTAATACGGGGTGCTCGCGAATCACGTCGTCAAGAATATCCCAAACGATAGATTCCTCACGTTCAACCATCTTCTTGGCAGCTTTAATCGTCGTTGCCAAACCGCGCAACTCTAATTTACTGAAGATAAACGGCTTAAACAACTCGAGAGCCATACGCTTTGGCAGACCACATTGGTGCAAACGCAGAGTAGGACCACAGACGATCACAGAACGTCCAGAATAGTCTACTCGCTTACCTAGTAGATTCTGACGGAAACGACCCTGCTTACCTTTAATCATGTCAGCTAGCGACTTCAATGGACGCTTATTAGAGCCCGTGATGGCACGACCACGTCGACCATTATCGAGCAAGGCATCGACCGATTCTTGCAACATCCGCTTTTCATTACGAACAATAATATCTGGCGCGCTCAATTCAAGTAGACGCTTTAACCGATTATTACGGTTAATGACCCGGCGATATAGATCATTCAGATCGGAAGTAGCAAAACGACCACCATCTAGCGGCACAAGAGGACGTAAATCGGGTGGCAGTACTGGCAACGCCTGCAATACCATCCACTCAGGCTTATTGCCAGAACCGTGGAACGCTTCAAGCAGCTTCAGGCGCTTAGAAAACTTTTTAATTTTTGTTTCAGATTTAGTATTGGGAATTTCCTCACGGATCTGCGCAATTTCCTCTTCCATAACAATTTCTTTCAATAGTGACTGAATAGCTTCAGCCCCCATCGTGGCAACAAATTCATCACCAAATTCTTCTAAAGACTCAAAATACTCATCATCGGTGAGCAGCTGACCTTTCTCTAGGGTTGTTAAACCCGGATCGGTAACCACATAAGATTCAAAGTACAACACACGTTCAATTTCACGTAGCGTCATATCAAGCATTAAACCAATACGCGAAGGTAATGACTTGAGGAACCATATGTGTGCAACTGGGCACGCCAGCTCAATGTGCCCCATGCGCTCTCGTCGCACTTTAGTAAGCGTAACTTCAACGCCGCATTTCTCGCAGACAATACCGCGATGCTTCATGCGCTTATACTTGCCACACAAGCACTCATAATCTTTTACTGGGCCAAAAATCTTGGCACAGAAAAGACCTTCACGCTCTGGCTTAAACGTACGGTAGTTGATGGTTTCCGGTTTTTTTACTTCACCGAATGACCAAGAGCGGATCATTTCTGGTGAGGCAAGACTAATCCGAATACGATCAAAATCGGTGTTTTGTTCTTTCTGCTTGAGTAGATTGACTAAGTCCTTCAAGGCTCTTCCTCCAGTAACTGGGTTTGCCGGGGCGATCAGTCACCCCGGCTATCACTAAGCAAATTAGCGCTTATTCGTTTTCTAACTCCATGTTGATACCAAGGGAGCGAACTTCCTTGACCAACACGTTGAACGACTCTGGCATGCCAGGCTCCATTCGGTGATCACCGTCGACGATGTTTTTATACATCTTAGTTCGACCAGCAACATCATCCGACTTGACCGTGAGCATTTCTTGAAGCGTATATGCAGCACCATAAGCTTCCAGCGCCCACACTTCCATTTCACCAAATCGCTGTCCACCAAACTGCGCTTTACCACCCAGCGGTTGCTGAGTAACAAGACTGTAAGATCCAGTCGAGCGAGCGTGCATTTTGTCGTCCACAAGGTGATTCAGCTTAAGCATGTACATGTAGCCAACGGTCACTGGGCGATCAAACTTATCTCCCGTACGTCCGTCATAAAGAACCGATTGACCACTTTCCGGCAAATCAGCCAAGGCTAGCATGCTCTTTAACTCAACTTCGTGAGCGCCGTCAAACACTGGCGTTGCAATAGGTACACCGGTCCGCAAATTAGACGCCAACTCAAGTACTTCACTATCAGTTAACTCTTTGAGATCAGTACCATAAACGGTGTCACCAACATCGTAGACCGCCTGTAAGAACTTGCGCACTTCAGCAGCTTTTGCCTGGGCCTTGATCATGGCATCAATCTTAACGCCTAGACCTTTGGCAGCCATGCCCATATGAACTTCAAGTACCTGACCAACGTTCATCCGCGATGGAACACCTAAGGGATTGAGAACAATATCAACCGGCTCGCCATTTTCATCATAAGGCATGTCTTCAACCGGCTTGATCACCGAGATAACACCTTTGTTTCCGTGACGACCCGCCATCTTGTCACCGGGCTGAATGCGACGCTTAACAGCCAAATAGACTTTGACAGTTTTAAGTACACCTGGCGCTAGATCATCGCCACTCTGCAACTTACCGCGCTTCTCCTCAAATCGATCATCCAGCTGTATCCGACGCTCACCTAATTGAGTTTGCGCGGCTGCAATCTGATCGTTCAAATCGGCTTTCTCCATACGTATAGAGAACCAATCCTCAGTTGAGTAATCCGCGACCGCTTCCGCAGTTAGCTTTTCACCCTTCTTAAGACCTTCGGCTTTAATCACCTTCGCGCCGTCTAGAGCAGCAAATAAGCGACCCAAGGTAGCATTTTCAACAATACGATACTCGTCGTTGAGATCTTTTCGGAACTGATCAAGCTCCGTTCTTTCAATATCGAGAGACCGCTGGTCCTTATCAAGACCGTCCCGCGTGAACACCTGTACATTAATAACAGTACCTTTAATGCTCGTTGGCACACGCAGTGAGGTGTCCTTAACATCGGACGCTTTTTCACCAAAGATTGCACGCAACAGCTTTTCTTCCGGGGTAAGTTGGGTTTCACCTTTTGGCGTTACCTTGCCCACTAAAATATCACCGGCAGCTACTTCAGCACCGATATGCACGATACCCGACTCGTCGAGTCTGCCCAAAGCAACCTCACCTACGTTTGGAATATCGGAGGTGATTTCTTCAGACCCTAACTTAGTATCACGAGCAACACAGGTAAGTTCCTGAATGTGAATCGTGGTGAAACGATCTTCTTTAACGACACGCTCTGAGATTAAGATCGAATCTTCAAAGTTGTATCCATTCCAAGGCATGAATGCGATTCGCATATTTTGCCCTAACGCTAATTCACCAAGATCAACAGAAGGCCCGTCAGCGAGAACGTCGCCACGAGATATCTCATCACCCTGCTTAACAATTGGCTTTTGATTGATACAGGTGTTTTGGTTAGATCGGGTGTACTTAGTCAGGTTATAGATATCAACCCCTGCTTCACCAGACTCAACTTCATTATCACTTACCCGTATAACAATACGGCCAGCATCAACACTTTCAACAACACCACCGCGCTTAGCAACCTTACATACGCCAGAATCACTAGCAACCGTTCGCTCAATTCCCGTACCGACCAAAGGCGCTTCAGCACGCAATGTAGGAACAGCTTGACGCTGCATGTTGGACCCCATAAGTGCACGGTTAGCATCATCGTGCTCAAGGAAAGGAATCAGTGACGCGGCAACAGAAACAACCTGTTGAGGAGACACATCCATATAATCGATATCTGTAGGCGCTTTCGTTGTAAATTCGCTTTGGTGCCTTACGGCAACCATATCCTCAATAAAATTATCCTTCTTATCCAAGCCTGCGGAGGCTTGAGCAATAACAAACTGAGACTCATTGATCGCAGACAAATACTCAATATCTGAGGTTACCTTGCCATCAACCACTTTACGGTAAGGCGTCTCAATGAAGCCATAGTGATTGGTACGTGCATAGGTCGCCAAGGAATTAATCAGACCAATATTCGGACCTTCAGGCGTCTCAATTGGGCATACTCGCCCATAGTGAGTAGGGTGTACATCACGCACTTCAAAGCCTGCTCTCTCACGCGTCAAACCACCGGGCCCAAGCGCAGACACACGGCGTTTGTGAGTGACTTCAGATAATGGGTTATTTTGATCCATAAATTGCGATAACTGGCTTGAACCAAAAAACTCTTTCATGGCAGCTGCAACGGGCTTGGCATTCACTAAGTCCTGAGGCATTAACCCCTCAGACTCAGCGACACCTAAACGCTCTTTAACTGCGCGTTCTACACGCACTAAGCCAACCCTAAACTGGTTTTCAGCCATCTCACCAACCGAACGAATACGACGGTTACCTAGGTGATCGATATCATCTACTGAGCCCTTACCATTGCGAATGGAAATGAGCTTACTCATTACATCAACAATATCAGTAGCATCTCCAAACTGCTCTTTTAAGTCATGAGCTTCGTCAGTTTTCAGTAGTGAGAAATAACGCTCATCATAAAGAATTCCAGCGCCTTGCTCTGCATCACGATCTAGACGACGGTTAAACTTCATCCGGCCAACGGCAGAAAGGTCATAGCGCTCAATGTTAAAGAACAAGTTGAAAAACAGATTCTCTGCTGACTCTTTGGTTGGCGGCTCGCCTGGACGCATCATACGGTAGATTTCTACCAAGGCTTCCATTTGAGTGCGCGCTGGATCTGCACGCAAGGTGTCCGAAATAAACGGCCCACAATCGAGATCATTGGTATAAAGCGTCTCAATGTCAGTAATGCCAGCTTCAAGCATCAACGCCAAATTTTCGTCAGTGATTTCAGTATTACACTCAAGTAATAGCTCACCGGTCTTCGGGTCAGCCGCATCTTGAGCTAAGGACCGACCAACAAGGTATTCTTGAGGAACCTCAAGAGTCGTTACTTTACCTTTTTCAAGCTCGCGAATATGGCGCGCAGTAATTCGACGACCCTTCTCAACAACCACGGCGCCTTTCTTATCTTTAATATCAAAAACTGCAATCTCACCACGCAACCTTCCCGGATCTAGCTCCAACGAGAAAATCTCTTTTTTGTAGTGGAAAATACTTGTGTCAAAGAACTTGCCTAAGATCTCTTCAGAGTTATAACCCAACGCACGCAGCAAGATGGTTGCTGGCAATTTACGGCGGCGGTCAATTCTTACATACAAAACATCTTTCGGATCGAACTCAAAGTCCAACCATGAACCACGGTAAGGAATGACGCGGGCCGTATACAGGAGCTTACCTGACGAATGCGTCTTGCCTTTATCATGATCGAAAATAACGCCGGGTGATCGGTGTAACTGCGACACGATTACACGCTCAGTACCATTAATGATAAAGGTACCATTCTCGGTCATCAATGGGATCTCGCCCAGATATACCTCTTGCTCTCGGATATCCTTGATCGCCTTGTTAGTCGACTCTTTGTCGTAAATAACCAGACGAACTCTGACCCTCAGAGGCACCGAATAGGTAACGCCACGAAGCTTACACTCTTCTTCGTCAAAGGCTGGTTTGCCCATGACATAGTCGACGTACTCGAGAGCCGCATGGCCTGAGTATCCAACAATCGGAAAAATAGAGTTAAGAGCGGCATGCAAACCGGTGTTCAGTCGGTCTTCTACCGACACACCTTTTTGCGTGAATTTTTTATAGGAATCAAGTTGGATCGCCAACAGATAGGGCAGGTCCATGGTATTTGGCAGCTTGCCAAAATTCTTGCGGATACGTTTCTTCTCAGTGAAGGAGTAAGCCATTTGTATTCCTCGGTGTTAACTAAATTGGGACTATTCAACCTTGAGCCTAGACCCAAGTTGGTAATGCTTGTAAATTCCCGTACTTACAAGCAAGAAAGGGCCGAAGGGAAAAGCCCCTTCAGCCCAGCCTGAAAATTCAGGCAACTAGCCTACAAAACTTACTTAAGTTCTGCAGTTGCGCCAGCTTCTTCTAATTGCTTCTTAGCGTCTTCAGCATCGCTTTTAGAAGCCGCTTCTTTAATAGTAGAAGGTGCTCCGTCAACTAGCTCTTTCGCTTCCTTCAAGCCAAGGCCTGTGATTGCACGAACAGCTTTAATCACATTAACTTTCTTCTCACCAATTGAGCTTAGAACAACGTCAAACTCGGTTTGCTCTTCAGCAGCAGCAGCATCGCCACCAGCTGCAGGAGCAGCAGCAACTGCAACAGCAGCCTGAGCAGAAACACCGAACTTCTCTTCCATTGCGCTTACTAGCTCAACAACGTCCATCACGCTCATTTCAGCGATTGCGTTCAAAATATCTTCATTTGATAGGGCCATTTTGGGCCTCCTATATTTATCTAATTACGAGACGACGCTTACGCGGCCTCTTCTTTTTGAGTTTTAACTGCTGCTACGACACGAGTCACTTTGGTTGGCACTTCATTAAGCGTTCTAACCAACTTAGTCACAGGCGCCAAAGTAACGCTAGCTAGCATACCGAGAGCCTGTTCAAGGGTCGGTAGGTTAGCAAGAACGTCGATCTGCTCTTTCCCAAGAAGCTGCCCACTAACTGACAACGCTTTGACTTCAAAGGAATCATTCCCCTTTGCAAAGTCTTTAAATAAACGCGCTGCAGCACCAGGATCTTCCATAGAAAAAGCAAATAGTGACGGTCCAACCAAAACATCTTCTACGCAAGCGTAGTCAGTCTCAGCGAATGCACGCTTCGCTAAAGTGTTGCGGATTACGCGCAATTGCACGTTCTCAGCTCGAGCTTTAGTTCGCAAAGCATTCATATCGTTAACGTCAACACCACGAGCATCAGCTACGACCAGGGATAGGGCCTGAGCTGCTGTCTCGTTCACTTCGGCAACAATTGCTTTTTTATCATCGAGATTTAATGGCACGATAAAGTTCCTCGATTTACCATAGTTTCGGCCGAAATTACTTCGACCACCTAGGTGAATAGTCTCTAGCCAATAGCGCTAGATCGGGTTCACCGCCTGCGTAGGAAAGTTTTCTCTATATAACGTCAGAAAACCTATTAAACCCTCTCGGGGACCTACGGTCTTTAACGGCTCAAGCAAAAATTTCTAGCTTGAACCCCAAAGTCTTTTAAGCAACCAAAGGCTGCTAAACGATCAAAACTCCAAAGAGGCCTGATCAATTAATAATCCTGGGCCCATTGTGGATGAAAGAGTTATCTTCTTAACATACACGCCCTTAGCTGATGCCGGCTTAGCTTTAGTCAGATCGGTCATCAATGCTTCAAGATTTTGCTGCAAAGCGGCTGCCTCGAATGTGACCACACCAATACCGCCATGAACAATGCCGCTCTTGTCAGCACGAAAACGAACTTGGCCTGCTTTCGCATTAGCCACTGCCGTTGCCACATCAGGCGTCACGGTTCCAGACTTAGGGTTAGGCATAAGTCCACGCGGACCCAAAACCTTGCCCAAGAGGCCCACAACGCGCATCGCATCTGGACTAGCAATAACCACATCGAAGTTCATATTTCCGGCTTTAATATCATCAGCCAACTCATCCATACCGACTAATTCAGCACCCGCAGCAGTCGCAGCTTCAGCAGCAGCACCCTGAGCAAAAACGCAGACACGGACTGTCTTGCCTGAACCATTTGGCAACGTCGTTGCGCCACGAACAATCTGGTCTGATTTACGAGGGTCAATGCCCAAGTTAACAGCCACATCAACTGTTTCTGGAAACTTCACTGTAGAGATATCTTTTAAGATATTGAGCGCATCTTCAATTGCATACACCTTACCGTGCTCAATCTTCTCATTAATCGCGCGACGGCGCTTAGTTAACTTGGCCACTTATACGCCCTCCGTTTCAATACCCATAGACCGAGCAGAGCCGGCTATAGTGCGAACCGCGGCATCAAGACTAGCAGCGGTAAGATCAGGTTCTTTTGTTTTAACAATTTCTTCCAACTGCTCTCGAGTAACCTTACCAACCTTTTCAGTATTGGGACGACCACTGCCGCTTTTCAGTCCAGCAGCTTTCTTAAGAAGATAAGACGCAGGAGGCGTCTTCATTTCAAAAGTGAAGCTACGATCACCGTAAACAGTTATAACAACGGGAACGGGCGCACCCTGCTCGATATTTTGAGTCTGCGCATTGAAGCCTTTACAAAACTCCATGATGTTAACACCGTGCTGACCCAATGCAGGGCCCACTGGTGGACTTGGGTTTGCCTGACCGGCGGGCACTTGCAGCTTTATATAAGCCGTTACTTTCTTAGCCATACTACCTCTCCAAAGATGGGTGCTAGCGCCTCCGGATGCCTACATGACTGTAGTATCCCTCTCTGGCTCCCCGATAAAAGCGCCGAATTGCGCCTCTACCACAAATTTATAACTAGGCTTTTTCAACCTGTGTAAAGTCTAGCTCTACCGGAGTTGAACGCCCAAAAATAGAAACAGCAACGCGCAACTTACTCTTGTCGTAATTGACCTCTTCCACCGTTCCGTTAAAGTCATTAAAGGGACCATCACAGACGCGAACCATCTCTCCAGGCTCAAACAACGTCTTAGGCCTTGGCGCTTCCTCAGAATCCTGCACTCGCTGCAGAATCAAATCAGCCTCTTTATCTGTAATCGCAGCAGGCTTATCAGCCTTGCCCCCGATAAAGCCCATAACTCGCGGAGTTTCTTTAACTAGGTGCCAGGTGTCGTCATCCAGTTCCATGTTAACCAACACGTAACCGGGGAAGAACATACGCTCACTAGTGCGCTTTTGACCCGCTCTCATTTCTACTACTTCTTCGGTAGGAACTAAAATCTCACCAAAACGATCACCTAAATCATGCATTTTTACACGATCTTGAATCGCCAGCGCAACCTTCTTCTCGTAGCCCGAGTAAGCATGCACCACATACCATCGCATCGTCATGCTCTTCCCCTAACCCATTATCAATGAGGCAATCCAACTCAACAGGGAATCAATCCCCCACAGAATCAGCGCCATCAGTAGAATCACTGCTAAAACAATCAAAGTAGTCTGGTTCCGCTCTTGCTTGGTAGGCCAAACAACCTTACGCCACTCAATACGAGCACCCACAGCCAACTCAATAGTAGCTGCGCCCTTCGCCGTCTGCGCCGCAACTAGACCAGCAATACCCAGGACAACTAAGAACCCTACCACACGGTAAAGAACTGACTCCGCAGAATAATACCAGTTAGCGTATATCGCACCACCCAGCAAAGTAAGAACAACCAACCATTTCAGCCAGTCTAATCGGTACTGCTTATCTTCTGCTACAACACTCATGCGTTAACCATTCTCAGACATTAAAGTGGCAGGCCAGGAGGGACTCGAACCCCCAACAGCCGGTTTTGGAGACCGGTGCTCTACCAATTGAACTACTGGCCTACAAAGATCCTAATTTACTTTCCTTATCCGACAGCTAAGCCGAGACACCTATAGATGCCTCGGCTTAAGCGCCACTATCAGCAAAACATTTACGCGATGATTTTAGCGACTACGCCAGCACCAACCGTACGACCACCTTCACGAATTGCAAAACGCAGACCGTCTTCCATCGCAATCGGGTGAATCAACTCAATAGTCATCTGCACGTTATCACCT
>CAJJAU010000078.1 GCA_905182275.1 gamma proteobacterium HTCC2207 | reverse complement strand
ATTGATCGCACAGTGTTTGAGGTGATTCCGCCAAAAGTTGAGTATTCACTGACAGAGTTTGGTCAATCTTTTATGCCTGTGATGGAATCACTGTGCAATTGGAGTACTGAAAATCAAGCGCTGATGGAGGGTATTTCGAAAAGAGAAGACTCCGCGCCTACCATCGCTACAGATCTGGCGGCCTCTTAATCGTTTGTATTATTGAAAGTACTCATTGAGTTGCAGTGATGCTCTTAATGAACGCAAGAACCTGTGCGACTGATTGAACATCAGCATATTTGGCATTCAAATCAAATAAATTTGCACGATGGGCCTCCCTATTTCGATCACCAACGGCTTCTTCAACAACCACCACTTGGTAGTTATGTTGCAGTGCGTCGACCGCTGAGGCGCGTACACAGCCACTGGTGGTCAACCCGGTAATAACCAACGAATCTGTAGACAGCGCTCTCATCTGCTGATGCAGGTCAGTTTGGTAAAAGGCACTAGCCCATTGTTTCTCTATTAATGGCTCTGAGACCAAACGACCTAACCTGCTATCTACTTCGACCCAGTGTGAACCCGCCTCCAAGAGATTGAGCGCAGGCACTTTAGCTCTGAAGACAGTAGCTTGCTGGTCATTGTGATAGACCACTGTGGTAAAAAAAACAGGTAGCGCCTTTGCACGAAAGATCTCAAGTAGCTGACAGTTGGCGGTAATAACGTCTGGGCAATGCGTTCCCAGAGGACAGGCAGGATCAGTAAAACCATTGATCACATCCACCACCAAAAGGGCTGGCTTGGCCGCCAGACCAAGGTAAGTTTGCTCAAGGTTATTTGTGTTCATCTGCCGCACTCTTTACCCGTCATAAAAAAGCGGACTGCGCTTTCGATAAAAAGAAGCACAGACCGCTATTGATACTACCCTATACTCGATTAAAAACGATAGATGAAATCAACACCGTATGAATCCTTGGCACCCGGATGGATAAATGATCCACCAAACTCAGGTGCTGGAATGATTTCTTCCAAATAGTTTTCATCGGTTATATTTCGACCCCAGAATGTTAGACCCCAGTTTTCGCTATCAAAAGAAACTCGCGCATTCAACGTCGAATAATCATCTCGCGTCGCTTTACTAAAGTTCTGCGCGATGGGTACACCCGGGTAGAAGACCTGCCAGATAGTCGGTGTCTCTTCACCCTGTAAACTATGGAACGCCATCTCACCGACATGCTGCCAATCCAAACGCGCTGTCATCTCAACACCCTCGGTCACGGCCATATCAAACTGGGCACCTAAGTTGTATGTGCGATCTGGAGCTTGGGGTGCGTCATTACCCTCTGTAGCTGGGCGATGAGTGTTGCGAACAATCTCACTATCCAAGAACCCTGCACCACCAAAGACGGAGAGGTTTTCAGTCAATACCGCATTAAAGTCCATTTCAAAACCTTGGATTTCCAACTCTTCAATCGTGGTCACCACTCGCATCAAACCAAAGGGACCTGCATAGAATTCGAAGAATTGGTTGTCTTCAACCTCAGTTTTGAAAACCGCAACATTGACACGCAAACGACTATCCATAAACTCCATTTTACTACCTAGCTCAAAGCTGGTTGACACTTCTTTATCATACTCGTCCTTAACCGATAGTTTGGCATCGACTAACGCACCGGGGTTGGTGCCATCGCCATTGTTGTTGTACCACAGGTCAATAAGTGCCTCGCTACCAATAGAGTTAAAACCACCACTACGGAAACCAACACCCCAACTAGCATAGATATTAAGGTCCTCGGCCGCGCTCCAACTCCAGGTTACCTTGGGCTGAACCTGACTAAATGTTGCGCTTCGATCTGGCACACCATTTGGATTAGCGATAAAGGCCGGGTTAATCGGATTGGTCAACGCATTAACGCTAAGTCCTGATGCATTAACATTCGGCACCTGATTATGCACATCACGAGATTCACGATCATAGCGAGCAGCGAATGCTAGCTCCATATCATCATTCAGATCAAACTCAACCTGACCAAAGACTGCCATTACCGACGTGTCAAACATATCACTAAACATTAGATCTGTCGGGTTGGGTCCTGTCGCAGGCACATAGGGCTGACGCAAGAAGCCATTACCGGTATCGGCACCGTAAGCAACCACGACTTCACGCTCGATATCGGCAACATAGGCACCGGCAATCCAGCTAATCTCAGCATCAGCTGCCGAGGTTAATCTAACTTCCAGGCTCGTATCTGACTGATTACGCTCCTGATACTGGTAACCATCGCAAGATGTTGGGGTGTAAGGCCCATAAATGCCGGTAAAGTCAGGTGCAGCACCGCCAGCACCCGGGAAGACACCAAATGGCCCAAAGAAACCGCCAAACAGGTCATCACGCCCCGCTCCACCCATAGAGGCTGGCAGATTATTTAAGGTAGCGCGATCTGCCTGGCAGGCAGGGGTTACCTCGTAGCCATAAAAAGTGGCACTGGTACCGTCTGAAAGCAAGTACTCCTCAAGATCGCTATAACTGAAGATCGCACTGATATCAAAATCTTCGCGATCCCAATCTGCTTTGACAGAAAATTCGCTTGTTTCCTGCTTGTTTTCACCGGGTACGTTGTTGGAGAAAATAAACTCATGCTCGTTTACATCCTTAAAAAAGGTCGGCCCAAGACCAAAACCTTCCGCGAACATAGGAATAGCAAACACGGCGTTAAAGTTGATAGCGCCGCCCTTTACTTCACTCATCCCCGCTCGCATATCCAGTGACAACTCTTCATTGACATCCCAAATTAGACGGCCACGAATAGTAGTATCTTCTAGGAAATCAACCGAGTTTTCACCGGTAAAGGCATTACTGTAATGTCCATCGGTCTCACGTCGGTTCATACTCAGCCGGCCTAATACACCATCACCCAATCCACCGCTCAAGGTTAGACTAGTCGTGCTGGAACCATTATTGCCGGCACCAACTTTTACTTTACCTTCAAACTCTTCACTAGGGCGATTAGTGGTTACCAAAATAGCGCCCGCCACTGCATTACGGCCATAGAGAGCTCCCTGCGGCCCTTTTAACACTTCAATCTGATTAACATCCATCAGCTCTTCGTTAAAGCCGTTAGGGTTGGTGACTAAAACCCCATCAACTACGTAGGCAAAGGTAGATTCAGCATCTCGAGTTGACACAATTCCGCGAATACTGACCTGTGTGTCACCGACGTTAGCTGAGTCCACCATGGTCACGTTGGGCATTAGACCTATAAAGTCCGCTGGACGTTGAATACCCGCGCTCTCAATTTGAGCCTCAGTAAATACTGACACTGCGATAGGTACTTCTTGTAAATTTTCCGCTCGCTTTCGAGCAGATACAACGATTTCTTCAATGACGATTTCCGCCACCGAGGTAGTTGTTATGCTGGCCAATATCGCCATCGCCATAACGTTTTTAACGCTTAATGATTTCATGATATTCCCCTCTTTTACATTTGTATGGTTTATTTTTTATACTTTTTATTGATTTTGTAATTTACCTTTGGGCTAATGTGACGCTCCCATAAAGGTAGGCTTCACCGGTGCCGGCAGATGAGTATCCTGCTCACAGCGACTGCGAATTTCCTCTATATCGCCACCAAAATTAAACAGTGGTGGCTCCCCAGCGGCTGCTTTTAATTCAGCGCGCAGTATCTGCGTAGCATCGGTATTGACTGTTCCATCAGTATTTATCACCACGCCATAACGCTTCGCACCTTCGGCGCTAACGAGTCGGCGGGCTACATCTTGTTTAACTAACTCTGGGTCACGTGCAAATGGGTCACCCCAACCGCCGCCGCCCCAGGTATTGAAATATAGAAGATCGCCGGTTTTAACCTTGACCCCCTCAACCTTTGCGGGAAGCCACTGCTCCGAGCCGTCACATCGCACAAGTCGCTTAGTTGATCTCAAGCCAGTTTCTCCCCCCAAAACACCCCAGGGATAGGTGAGCCAACGATCATCATGAATACCTACTTCTCCATCACAAAGGAAACGGTAGGCAACTGTTAAGCCATTGCCACCACGGTGAAGTCCGGCACCACCAGAATCTGTAATCGTTTCATAACGCTCAACCCGCAGCGGAAAATAGGACTCAATAAATTCATTGGGAACGTTGGTAAAACCTGGCCATAGTGAATGTCCATCAGGGCCATCACCAATGGGACGCCCGGGAATGCCGCCAAATCCAATTTGAAACAGCTGAAACCATTCATCACCTTTTCCTGGTCTTGTGTCATAGCCGGAGAAGAATAGGTGTGGTGAATCAGAAAAGCCTGCGGCATTCAACATCATCTCAGGAGCACCCATACCTAAAAGAGCACCGAGAACATCAAATATGCGCCCCAATGCATGAGTTCTGCCTGACAGCGCCGCTGGATAATTGGGCTTTAGTAATGTTCCCTGCGGAATGCGCACATCGACCAGATCATAAAAACCATCGTTAAAGACAATCTGTGGATCAACAACATTGATCGTGAATGAGCCAAAGAACATCTTGAACATATCTTCGTTAAGAAAGAAGTTAACCGAGCTTTGGGCTTGAGGATCAGTACCAGCAAAATCAAAAATTGCCTTGTCCCCTTCTCGCCACATGGTGCACTTAATCTTATAGGGGCCCATGCCCATCCCGTCATCGCAGAGATAATCTTCGAAAACGCGAGGCTCTTCAGGGATAAACATACCGATAATATGTTTCATGGCATCAAAGTTGCGCTGCAACATAATGTCCATGGTGGAGAACAATACGTCATCGCCAAACCGCATGGCTAACTCTACACAGCGCTTAGCCGCTGTATTACAGGCCGCCACCAGTGCATTTAAGTCAAAACGATTCCACTGAGGTGTGCGCACATTGTGTAAAATCAATTCCAATAAATCAGATTGTAAAACGCCTTTTTTATAGAGCTTGGTGGGCGGAATGCGAATACCCTCTTGGAAGATAGTAGTGGCCTCAATCGGTATCGAACCTGGAACCATGCCACCGTTGTCCGACATATGGCCGAACATTGCTGACCAAGCAATGTGCCGCCCATCTTTAAATACCGGCACCAAAACTACCCAATCAGGCAGATGAGAGACAGCCGCATTACACATGTAGGGATCATTAGTGAGAATAATATCTCCCTCCTCGATCTCGTCATCATAGGCCTCTAAGAATGGGCCTATAAATGACCCAAATTGGCCGACAACCATTTTTCCGTTTTTATCGGCAATCATCGGAAAACAATCGCCCTGCTCTCTGATACCTGGAGACATCGCGGTTCTAAACATGACCGCATCCATCTCTTCCCGCGCATTGCGCAGCGCATTTTCAATAATATCGACAGTGACGCCATCAACTTCAACATGGGCTAGGGCGTCTTTATTGGTCTCTAATAGTCTTGCAGGCATGATTATTTACCTCCTTTTACTAATGAAGCTTGGGGATTAATTAGTAGGTTGCCAAAGGCGTCGACTACAGCCACATAACCCGGCAGAACAACAGTGGTAGAATCCATCTCACCGACGATGGCCGGCCCAGGAATCTCCAACCCGACATTTAATTTACTGCGATCATAGATATTGGCATCGTACCAATCACCTTCGTAATAGAAGCGACTGGCGAGCAGCTTGCACTCCTCTAGGCTTAATCCGGTTTCGCCAATTTGACGCTCAGCAATAGACTTTGCTTTCGCCTTGGCCACTGCTCGAATCATTAATATTTCGTGTCCGTCATCCAACTTAAACGTAAACAGTTGCTCATGCTCCGCGTCGAACTGATCGGTTAGCAGAGCAACGCCATTTTCCATAAGCTCCGCATCAGTGAAGTCGATAGTGATTTGGAAGGCCTGTCCGGCATAGCGCAGATCTGCCTGATAGGTGATCTCGTGTTCTGACGCTGGAATATTATCCTTGAGAAGCGCATCACCGGCACGAGTCCGCAGTTCGTGCAAGTCCTCAGCCAACTGTGCATCAGTCAGGTCACTGGCCATGGTTAGGTAGGTGCGTGCGGCTTCATCCTGAACCTGCGTGGTGGCATCACCATAGGCGCAGAGTACACCTGGGCCAGGAGGAATAATGACGGGCCAAGCATCGGTCAATACACCCAGCGCATTGGCATGCAATGGGCCAGCACCTCCAAATCCGACGAGAGCAAAGTCACGGGGATCATAGCCCTGCTCTACGGAGACTAATCTCAGCGCGCCAAACATAGATTCATTGACGATTTTAATAACGCCCTCCGCGGCGGCCATCAGATCAATACCCATTGCATCAGCCAGCGTCTGTATCGCCATGACAGAGGCATCGCGATTAATTTCCATCTTGCCACCCAACTGCACGTCAGAGGGCAAATAGCCCAACACAACATTCGCATCACAGACCGTTGGCTGCTCGCCGCCTTTTTTATAGCAGGCAGGGCCAGGAACTGCACCGGCAGACTCGGGACCGACACGCAGCGCTTTAGTTAGTTCGGGAACAAATGCAATGGAGCCTCCGCCAGCACCGACGGTTCGCACATCCACTGAGGGTGCACGCACACGCACATCAGCGACAATAGTTTCCCTTCTCACTCGAGCGCGAGAATTCTGGATCAGCGCAACATCTGTAGAGGTACCACCCATGTCAAAGGTTAAAATATTGTCGTAACCAGCGCGACTACAAAAATAAATAGCGCCAGAGACACCACCGGCAGGACCAGACATCAACATATTAACCGGTGACTCAGCCGAGGCCCGTGCAGAGGCTAATCCGCCATCTGAACGCAGAATAGACAACTGGGTATCCGCACCCATTTTGTCTTCCAAAGCAGACTGTAAATTACTCACATAGCTGGCGACTTCTGGCCGTACATAGGAATTGACCACGGTGGTTTCAGTGCGCTCATATTCCTGCATTTCTGGGACAACGTCGCTGGAGATCGAAATTGGAGTATCGGTAAAAATCTCCGCTGCAATTTCGCTGGCACGTTGCTCATGGGCACTGTTGATATAGGCATTGATAAAGCAAATCGTCAAGGCTTCGACCTGCCCAGTCGCATGTAATGTCTTCAGGTCTATACGTAACTGGTCTTCATCCAAATCGGTTACTACAGCACCATCTGCAGCGATTCGCTCGTGAGCACCAATGGTTAATTCCAGGGGCGCCAATAGCGGTTTTTTAACAAAACTGACCCAGCCACCAAGCCCTCCTGGACAAAACGATCGTGCCACTTGCAAGGTATCCTCAAATCCAGACGTGGTCACTAGCCCCACCTTGGCTCCGCGCCCGGTCAACACGGCATTAGTAGCCACTGTAGTACCGTGCATTACTCGGCTAATATCTGTGGGGTTCACCCCAGATTCATCGCATATGCTGGCAATGCCGTTCAGTACCCCAATGGACGAATCCTCTGGGGTAGACGGCACCTTAGCCGTATGTGTTGCGCCTGTTTTTTCGTTAATAAGCAGGAGGTCTGTAAACGTTCCTCCTACATCTACGCCTAATCTGTAGCTCATTTTTATCTCCGAACCGTTTTCAATACCGTGAATGTGTTTTCTGCTTTCTTCGTTCACCTACCAACTAACTAACCTGCTTAGCTAAAGAGCCCTGCAACCATGCCTTAGCTCTTCCACCAGGCGCTGAACCTGTAAATTTCTGAGCTAAGTCAGAGGCCTGCATTAACTTTTTTAAGTCTATCCCCGTGTCAAAACCCATCTGCTGCAACATCATGGCGATATCATCAGTAGCGACATTACCCGAAGCGCCGGGAGCAAATGGACAACCACCCAGCCCTGCAATTGAACTGTCAAAACGACGAATACCTGACTCTAGGGCTGCGTATACATTTGCCAAACCCATGGCGCGAGTATCGTGAAAATGGCAGCCCAACCTTTCTGCACCATGGCTGTTTACCAAAGTGGTACATAAATCTCGCACCTGCTGGGGATGAGCAGCACCGATGGTGTCAGCCAACACAACCTGATCAGCACCGGCTTGAAGAAACTTGTTAACCAACCTAGTCACAATGAATGGCTCAGTGGGGCCATCAAAAGGACAGGTAAAGGCCACTGCAATGGTGGCGATAACATCGACATTGTCTTGCTTTGCCAATGCAAGAATATCTAAGGTAATAGCCTCTGCCTCGGCCATGCTCATGGCCGCATTTTCCTGTGCCATACCTTCGCTGGCATAGAGCACCATAGTGACGGTTTTAGCACCGGCCGCACGAGCTAACTCATAGCCTTTCATATTGGGAATAAGCGCCAGTGTTGGAGTGGTAAACCCAGCGTTGGCTAGGCCGGCAAAGACCTCCTCGGTAGCAGCCATTGCAGGGACCGCTTTGGGGGATACAAAACTGCCTATTTCAATCTGTGGGACACCCGCCGCCGCAATCGCTTTTACCAATGCAATACGCTCCTCAACAGAGAGTATTTTCTGCTGATTTTGTAACCCATCTCTTGGGCCTACATCGGTTATAACAACACGCCGTTCTGTCATCGAATAATCCCCATGTCTTTCATCTGTGTGATTTTTTCATCGCTTAAGCCTAAGAGCTGAGTCATGACTTCATCGGTGTGCTGGCCAAGTGTCGGTGCTGGAGTAAAGACCTCATCGGAATTTCGCGACAATTTAATAGGATTGCCAGGACCTTTGGTGGAACGGCCATTGGGGTGTTTCAACTCAACCACCATGTTGCGGTGTAATACCTGAGTGTCAGAGAGCGCCTGCCTGAGACTATTTACCGGCGCGCAGGGAATACGTTTAGCTTCGAGCAGAGACAACCAGTATTCACAGGTATTAGTAGCTAACAATGTGTTCAAGGTGCTGTTAATGATTTCTCGGTCTTGCCAGCGACCGGGTTGACTATCATATTTTGCATCATCAAAGACAGGCGAACGAATCACCTGTTTCAAATTTTGCCAAAAATTATCGGTAATGACCGCAATCACGATAAAGCCGTCAGAGCAGGTGAAAGTGTCATAGGGCACATGCACAAAATGGCTGTTGCCGATGGGGTATGGATCAACTCCTGATAAGAAATGCATGGTGGCCATGTAGTTGAGCATAGAAATCTGGCAGTCCAACATTGAGATATCGACATGCTGGCCCATCCCACTTCGCTCACGCTCATACAGGGCAGCTAAGATACCCATCACCCCAAACATACCGCCACCAAGATCACCAATAGGAATACCCGCGCGCACCATGTGCTGCTTATTTGCGCCAGTAATTGACATGCCTCCACCCATTGCTTGGGCTACTTGATCAAATGCCGGTCGCTTACTGCCGGGGCCATCGGAGCCAAAACCGGAAACGGTACAGGTGATAATGCGCGGATTTACTGAACTCAGTGACAGATAGTCAATACCCAAACGTTCGGCCACCCCGGCACCAAAATTACTAATGACGATATCAACGTTCTTCACCAAATCTTTGAACAGTGATAGCCCCTGTTCCGTTTTAAGGTCTACCGCAACACTCTTTTTGTTACGATTTAAGGTGATATAGTAGGCACCCATACCATCTAATGAGTTATTCGGGTCGGTGGCCAACAGTTTGCGAGTACCCTCTCCCTGACAGGGTTCAACCTTAATGGTCTCAGCACCCAGGTCAGCCAGTATCATGCTGCCATAGGGGCCAGATAACATATGGGTCAAGTCGAGTACGCGAACATTAGACAGAGCTTGATTCATCGTCGTTTTTCCCACGCTAACATCTGCACAGAGCTCCGTCCGCGCAAGACATCAGCAACGACTCTATCAACGGTGTCATAGACAGTTTGCATATCGCACCGGGGCTTATCTAAGGTATAAATATTCATCTATCTCCAAAATGCTATTGCCACCAAAAAAGTCTACTCAACCGGGGTACTGACCTGTAAAATAAAGCGATTGTGCATAGGCCGTTGGAAAAATTGTTTTATTTGGTATATTGTTATACCAAAGTATCAAATTGGGTACAACCTCTATTTTTCGCTAACTAATAATAAAAAGGGAATCTTATGAAGCCCACTGCAGGCTCCATACTGTTTAGTCATAGCCAACGTGATAAAGTATCAGAGGAGCTACCTTCACCTCTGTATCATCAACTCTACAGCCTCATTAAAAGCTACATTATTGATGGCACACTTCACCATGGTGAAAAACTGCCCAGTGAAAGAGAGTTAATTGAAGTATTTGATGTATCGCGTATTACCGTTAAAAGAGCGGTTAATGAGCTCGCCGCAGAAGATTTGGTAGAACGCGGCCGGGGCAAAGGTACTCATGTAACTCACAAGTACACCCCTAAACCCGTGCAGGCGCCTTTGCTTGGCGTATTGGAAGAGATTGATAGTATTGCGCAGAATTCAGTCGCACAGGTTATCGATTGTCGCGTTATGGTACCTCCGCAAACTATCCGTGGGGAATTCTCACTAGAACGCAATGACACGCTCTTTCATCTGGTTCGCACAAGAGAACGCGCGGGGGCTTTCTTTGGTTACTTTGATAGCTGGAGTGCCGGCGTCGAGATGCCTGATAGTACTGACATTTTTATCAATCAATCACGCCATCAATATTTTCGTGAAAGTGGCATGAA
This sequence comes from gamma proteobacterium HTCC2207, assembly GCA_905182275.1. Taxonomy (GTDB): domain Bacteria; phylum Pseudomonadota; class Gammaproteobacteria; order Pseudomonadales; family Porticoccaceae; genus HTCC2207. The sequence goes on along the minus strand of CAJJAU010000078.1, from coordinate 2,986 downwards.
GGTTAGCCATATTAACCAGACAATCAGCGCGGTGCCCGCCAATGAGGCTATTGCCTCTTATCTGCAGGTAGAAGCGGGCTTCCCTTTACTAAGTTTGGTACGCCGGTCTTATTACCTAGAAAATGATAAAGAGATATTAGTCGATTACTTGTCAGCACTTTACAACACTGAGTTGTTTCAATATCAGATGGATCTGAAGCTTGATTGACCGCGACAATCGTATCCCATTCAAACTTACTAGGATGTCTAATGTTTACCCCACCCCTAGCCAAGCCAGTAAGGGCGTCCCACCCATCAAATAAGCACCAGGCAGTTTAAGCAGAACGCGGTGATTGCCTAGCCCCAGCACAATAAATAAAGCGGCACCCAATAGGTTGATAGCGATAAAAGCATAAGCAACGCTACTGACTTCTGGATAGTAGGCTATATAGCCGAATGTAAAGGTACTGACCAATAAGAAGATTGTAAAAATATGCCAGCTCACCAGGCTAAGTGACTTAGTCAAAGATTCCATTTCACTACTGTTAATGTTTTGCATGTAAAGGCGTCCGCCAATAACACCATGGAAAAAAGCGCCAAACAACGACAGCCCCGCTGCCATCATCAAAAACCAAAAACTCATTCCGTTGGAACTACTCTGTTACATTCGTTATACCAAAATAACCATACTACATACATGCGTTCAAATCTTAGTTATCCATTTCGTCGGGGGCCGGGGAAAAAACGATTGGTGGTTTGCTGATAATCTTTATACCCGGGTCTTTTCTGGGCAGAAAAATACTCAGAAGGTACCGCACCGGTGACATAAACCAAGGTGCTGTACATAACTCTAGACGTAAACAGTAGACTGAAACCAAGCAGCCACCAAATAGCGGTATTTTCAGTGCCCTGTAATGCCAACCAAGAGGGTACCGCAGCAATTATTAAGCCGTTCCATACCATCCACTCAGCAAAATAATTGGGATGTCGGCAATAGCGCCACAATCCTACGTTGCAGACTTGACGTTGCTTGCCCGCTTTTTTCATTTGCTGTAAAAAAGCAATTTTTTGTAGGTCCGCCACGGTTTCCATGGCAAACGCCAACAACCAGATGACTAGTCCAATGATCTCTAACACTAAAAATTCTGGGCTGTTATTTGAGGCGATAATAAAAATGGGGATTGCCAAAAATGAGGCATTAGCCAAGCCTTGAGAAATAGCGTCTACCTGAAGAGCCAATGCTACGTTTGTTTTACCCTCTTTTTCCCAGCGTATGCGTTGATATTGATAACGCGGAAACTCCTTCTTTAGCAAACCCATTTGCCACATTTTCAAAGCACCTAAGCCCATGCGCAAACCAACAAGAATGAGGACAATACTGACCACCAGTGACCGGAGCCAATAACCGTCGCTGAGGAAAAAACTGACTATGCCAAGTAATACTAGCCCCCAAGGCCAACCAATATCCACATAGCTCATTCGGCCTGTGCGCCAAATAGGTATACAGACCACCGCACTAAAAAGAATCAATTGGCCAAGACCATTAACTAAACTTAAGTTAGCAAACGACGTGGTATTTAAAATCAAAGCCCAACCCAATAGAAATGGATAGAGGGGACGGAAGTAATTCATCACAGGTTAAATGTCCTTTTTAAAGTGTTGGTGTGTAAAGCGCCTATTCTGACAGCGACAAAGAACTCAATGAATGTTTAGCAATATCACTGCGTTCAAAATAAATATCTCGCCATTGTTTATCTCGGTAGCGTGCGGTTTGATCGCTAAAATTTCCAGACTTTGGCGCGCCTGACTGGCTATATGACAAAATAGCCTGAGCTTGTGGGCCCTCATCAGTAAAATTAAGTGTCATTATAAAACTCGACCCATGAGCAATGTTGTAGCCACTGCTACTCAACGTTTTACTGTCACTCAAACGGTCATTATTGCCGGAAAATATAGGCGAGTCTATGTAAGGACGCGTCACTTGAAGATTGGCAATGCCTTCATGGCTGTTGCCACCATGTACGGCGATAGCTGTACCTGCTCGATGTGCTTTTTGCACGTCACCTAATGGACTGTCCAGCGCAATACTCTCGCTATTGAGGAGGACAACCGCTTGAGCCAATGCTTGCAGGGGCTGTTCACCTTTAACTAACCCTAAAGGTGTCAGTGCGGGTTTTTCTTTATTAAACTGGCCAGCAAATAACGGACCCGAGAATCGAGTCGCGTTGATGTCATAACGCGTTATCCATTCTCTAAACAATACTGCGCCTCGGCTATCAAGATCATAGCGGTTATCCCAGTTTTCCAAAATGATACACGCGCTAGTTAAATCGACAGTCTCACCGTCTATGATGACCTTTGGATTCTGATTACATCGCTCAAGTAATTCTGGCTTGAGTAAATGCGCAGCTAAACCTGAATTATCAAACAGTGCCGCTTGGATCTCTGCGGTTGAAAACAACCCATCCTCACCGCGAAAATCAAATCCGTCCAGGCCATCTAATAGATGGACATTCATGCGCGTGCGCACACTTCGTGGCGTTTCAGTGGCTCCGTACAAGGGCGAATATCCGGTGACGGGGTGTGCAGGGTCGCTCAGCCAATAACTGTCGTTTGAATTAAATACATAGTAATCACTTTCAATGAGTGGTCGCTGTTCAAATGTTGTAGTACCGGGTATCGAGGCATCCGGATGAGAGATCCATTCATCTCGAAGAGTACTTCCATCTAAAATGACCAGACCCTTAGTTAGATACAATTGCTTCAATTGAGGAACCTGCTCAATCCGTTTATTCCAAGCCTCTATTGCCTCAGAGCTGAGCGCTCCAACATTGCTGTTATCAAGATAGACGGCCCGTCCCTCTGCACTGGTGGATATGGTATTTACCCATGGCATTGAATTATATGTTTCATGTGCTTGGATAAACTCATCCATAGATTGTGCTTGCCCCATTGCCAGCCATTGAGACATCACTTGAGTATTCTCGCTGTTGGCATCACGAGTGGC
>CAJJAU010000077.1 GCA_905182275.1 gamma proteobacterium HTCC2207 | reverse complement strand
TCTTCATTAACAACACTGTTAATGCAAGTATGGGTCCTAACTCACCACGTGACTTCGATCCTGGCCTCTATCGCCAAGTAGAAACTTCATTAAATGCTGACTTCACTTATGCTATGAGTGACGCTGTTAGTTTGGCATTCGGTGCAGAATACCGTAATGAAGAGTTTACTATTGGTGCAGGCGATTCTGCCTCATCTACTGCCGGTGTTCTTGCGAATCAAGGGTTCAGCCTTTCTAGCAATGGTTTCCCTGGTTTCGCGAAAGCCATTTCTGGCGTATTTGACCGCAGTAACACTGCCGTTTATGTGGAAGCCGATTGGCAAGCTTCAGATGACTTAGTAGTCGTTGGTGCACTTCGATTCGAAGACTTTGATGATTTCGGTACTACGACTAACTACAAGTTAGGCGCTAACTACAGCATCACCGACACTACGGGCGTTCGTGGAACCTTTAGTACTGGATTTAAAGCGCCTACCCCAGGACAGTCAAATGCGTCTAACATTTCTACTACAATCGACAATGCTACGGGTAAGTTAGTCAATAAGGGTGTTATTCCTGCGACTAGTCCTGTTGCCTTAGTTTACGGTGGTAAGCAGTTGCAGCCAGAAGATTCAGAAAACATGACCTTCGGTATTTATACGACTGTTGGTGAGTTCGAAATTACTCTGGATTACTTCTCAATTGACGTTGATGACCGATTGAACTTCTCCAAAGATGTTAACTTATCTGCGGCTGACATTGCTCAGTTGATAGCCGATAACGTTCCTGGTGCTGGCGATATGTCGAAGTTCCGTTTCTACACTAACGACTTTGATACCACTACTGATGGATTCGATTTAGTCGTATCAACAAGCACTGATTGGATGGGCGGTACTACCGATTGGAATCTAGCTTACAATCAGACTAACACTGACGTAACTAATCGTGGTGTTACTATTGATGATGAGCGTGAGAAGCGTATCGAACAAATGACTCCAGATACTCGTTGGAACTTGTCTGCTAATCACATGATGGGCGATTGGAGAATGCTTGCTCGCATCAGCTACTACGGTGACTGGTATGACAGTGGTGAAGGATTTGTATATCCTGGCGAGAGTGTTGTTGATTTAGAGCTAGCGTATAATATCAATGACAATTCATCAGTCATGGTTGGTGGTAATAACGTACTTGATGAAGCAGGTGATACTCTGCATAACATCAATTCATACGGTAACCTTTACAGCACTCAGGCTCCTATGGGCTTCAGTGGTGCATTTTGGTACGCCAAGTACAACTACAACTTCTAAGCAACTCTCTTGAGTTAATTAGAAAAGGGTCAGTGCGCAAGTACTGACCCTCAAGAAAAACAAAAAGGGATGCCAAGTGGCATCCCTTTTTTTATTCATCGTCGATTAATGATGAATCTAATACTTAGTTGGCACCCTTATATCTTAGTTTAATCACTAAAATCCTCGATATCTCATACGCTAATTATTTATGAATAAATTAATATTCCCTGTATAAATCAAGCGCTTATTGAATAAATTCAATTCATATACAGATAGCCCTGTCGGTTACTGTGTCTCAAGACTAGATGTTTTGAACCAATGGTCTACATTTAAATAGTGGCCGACTTCGGCAACGCTAAATGAACACTTAATTTCTCTAGGGGAGAATTATGAAAACTAAAAATATTTGGAAAATTAACGCCATTGCAGCAGCAATGGTTGTCGGTGGTATTGCACTACCCGCGGCCGCTGAGACTACTGCAACCTTAGAAGAGGTTGTTGTGGTGGGTTCTCGAGGAGCACCTCGCTCTGTGGGTGACTCACCAGTGCCTGTCGATGTGATTGGCTCAGAAGAGCTGGGCAGAGCAGCCAGTAACGACCTAATGATGCAGCTTCAAGCTGCGGTTCCTTCATTAAATGTCCATTTACAACCTATTAGTGATGCGGCAAGTATGATTCGTCCGGCTAACCTTCGTGGTTTGTCCTCAGACAGCACTCTAATAATGATAAACGGCAAGCGACGTCATCGTGCTTCAGTTATCGCCTTTCAAGGCGGCGGTGTTAACGATGGTTCTCAAGGTGCCGATATTTCTGTGATCCCAAGTATCGCTCTTAAGTCCGTAGAAGTACTACGTGACGGTGCGGCGGCTCAGTATGGTTCTGATGCGGTTGCTGGCGTAATCAACTTTGTATTAGATGATTCTTCTGAAGGTGGTAGTTTAACTATCAAGCAAGGCGAATACCAAGCTGGCGACGGAGCAAGTACCGTAATCGCTGGGAAAATGGGTATGCCCCTAACTGACGCCGGCTTTATGAACGTTAGCTTTCAGATTAAAGAAAATGATGCCACATCGCGAAGCATGCAGCGTCCCGATGCGCAGGCTCTCATTGACGCAGGCAACTCAGCAGTAACGTTACCTGCACAGATTTGGGGCGCACCAATCATTGATGATGATGTCACCTTCTTCTTCAATTCTGGTTTGGATCTTGGTGATGGTAGTCGCGTCTATGCATTTGGTAACTACTCTGAACGCGACATTGATGGTGGTTTCTACTACCGGAATCCCGATGGCCGTGGTGGTGTATTTACTAAAGGTGATGGTACTCGTCTAATTGCAGACGTAACTGGCGATATGTCAGGTAACTGCCCAGCAGCACTTGATCCATCTGACTATGCAGGAAGAGATGCTGTTATAGCAGATCCAAACTGCTACATTCTTAACCAAGCAGCACCTGGTGGCTATACGCCTCGCTTCACTGGTAATATCACTGACACCTCTTTCACTATGGGTAGAAGTGGCGAGATTGCCGCAGGACCAATGTCCGGCACAGCCTATGATGTAAGTGGGTCTGTGGGTCGTAATGAATCTTCATTTGGCTTGAACAATACGTTCAACCCATCGATGGGTCCTGACTCTCCGCGTGACTTTAAAACCGGTAGCTACATTCAATTAGCTAAGACCTTCAATCTAGATATGTCGAAGGAATATGGCTCTACCCTTGTAGCCTATGGTGCTGAGTGGCGCGAAACAACGTTCTCTGTCATATCAGGTGAAGAATCTTCTTGGAAAGTGGGTCCCTATGCGACTCAAGGATTCAACGTAGGGTCTCATGGTTTTGCCGGTTTCTCTCCTGATTCAGCGGGCGCATTCTCTCGTCGTAACTATGCAGTCTATGGTGATGTATCAAACCAGGTGACTGATGAGTTGTTTGTTCAGGGTGCTATTCGCTTCGAAGACTATAGCAGCGGCATTGATACCACTAACTACAAGGTAGCGTTTAACTATAGATTGAGTGACAACGTAGCTCTTCGTGGCTCTCATAGCACTGGCTTCCGCGCTCCAACACAGGGCCAGGCCAACGTAGTTAACACTCAAACAACCCTTGTTGATGGCCAATTGACTCAGGCACAAACGCTTCCTGGCTTTAAGCTGGGTGCAGGCCAATTACAACCAGAGGAATCTACGAGCTTTGCATTGGGTATCGTAGCTACTTTGGGCGACGTTGAGATAACTGCCGATTGGTTCAACATTGAAGTGGATGATCGTATCGCTCTTACCAGTAATGCTGCACCAACTGATGCTCAGCGTATTGCTATGGGTGCTGCTGGTGTTCCTAACCCAGAGTTGATCGGTGAAGTTAACTACTTTACCAATGACTTCAACACTGAGACTTCAGGGCTTGATATCGTAGCAACTTACGGCACCGATCTTTGGGATGGAAGCACTGAATTTAGCGCAGCCTATAACTACACCGACACAGAAGTATCCGATCAGGGTAATGTGACTAGTGACAGTAAGGTCAAGCGTTTAGAAGAAGGACTTCCTAACCACCGAGCAACCTTTACCATGGACCAGAACTGGGAAAATGTTAGCGCTTTTGTTCGCGCCAACTACTTCGGTGAGTACTATGCGGTTCACGCTGACTGGTTTGGTAATGATGCTGACTCTGCTATGACATTTGATATGGAAGTTACCTACAGCCTGAATGATAGCTTTGATATCTCTGTCGGTGGTCAAAACATATTTGATCAAGACGCTGAGCGCATTGAGGGTTCTGCTGGCGCTGTAGCTGAAGGTGTTCCTGGAAATGTTCTTGGTGCGATCTTCTATGAGACCTCACCAATGGGTATCGAAGGCGCTTACTGGTATGTTAAAGCAGGCTACAACTTCTAAAAATTCAGTATGAGTTACCAGAAAAAGTAAGTCATTTTTAAATTCTGACTTACAGTAATCAAAAAGGGATGCCATGTGGCATCCCTTTTTTTGTCCGCAATACCTCAGTAAAACACCTTGACAAAAATAATTACATGTATACCCTAGGGGGGTATGAGAACCCTAGTTATTATTTTATGTCTACTATCTTCCTCGACATCCTTTTCAAGGCCCATTTCCTATGTCGGAGGGCATACGCTAATGGCCAACTCCGGTTCACTAGCGGATACTATCTATTGGCATTACACGCCTAATATTAACTACTCTGTGGGGCTAGATTATCAGAGAGACAAAGTCAGCAACGAATACTTTCCCTCGGCCCGGTTCACCTACCTAATCAACCGTAAAAACACTGCGCAATCTCAGCGTAACCTATACCTCAAGGCAGGGGTTGGTCTAAATGACAGCGCCAACCATTTTTATGCGCTGGCGGGTGACTGGGAGACGAGGCGACTATTTTCTAGCTTCTCAGCTAAGAAATCCTCTGGCATCGGTTACGATATGTTCGAACAGTCCGTCAAAGTTGGTATTGCTCCTTATCTCGGTGACTATGGAGACCTTCATACATGGCTGATGGTTGAAACAAAGAAAAACGATTTAGACAATGAGCGCATTACCTACCCGGTACTAAGATTATTTAAAGGCGGTGCACTGATTGAAATGAGCTATCATAAAAAAACTAAGTGGGACATACACTTGATGTACCGCTTTTAATCAGTATTCTACAGATGGAAAAATTATGAAAAATTTGATTCTACTCGGATTGTTGGTGTCCTCGACAGTAATTTATGCTGAGCACCATGAGCAACATGGCATGGATACTATGCATTCACATGAAGGCCATATTCATAATGAAATGGTGAATGGCAAAACCCTCGAGGTTGATGCACAACGATTTGATAAGTTTATGATTGGTATCGACAACAATGTCGTTGCCGTTGTCAGTGTTCAGGGAATGGTGTGCGATTTTTGTGCTAGAGGCATTGAAAAAACATTTGGTAAAGATAAACGTATTAGCAAAATAGATGTCGATCTAGCTTCCGGCAAAGTGCTGTTAGCTTTTCCTGTAGCTGACGATATTGATAATGCTGATATTACAAAGAAGATCTTAAACAATGGCCTCAACACCACTGACATACAGGTCGTCGGGAATTAGCATGCAAGATAACCACTTACAGGTACAGAAAACTAACTTCTTTTCCTTGTTCGCTTCCACCTCGACTTTGATTTGTTGTGCCTTGCCAGCATTGTTTGTAAGTTTGGGAGCAGGCGCAAGCTTTGCCAGCCTAGTCAGCGTATTCCCCTTCTTAATAACCGTCTCGCAGTACAAAGTACCGATCAGTGCATTGGCCTTCTTTCTGGTCGTGGTCGCAGGAATAATCAACTACCGCACGGCCAGGTTGCCCTGCCCTATAGATCCTGAATTAGGGAGAGTATGCATGCAAACTCGCCGACGATCACAAAGGCTCTACTTCATATCAACGGGCATTTTCGTGTTTGCGAGCTTTTTCACCTATGTTGTCCCACTGATAATGTAAGCTAAGGATTTATCATGAAATCATCTTGTCATAGACCGCTCATTCCTAACTTAAACCGCATTAGTGGCCAAATTAAAGGCGTGGCCAAAATGGTCGATGAAGGACAGTACTGTATCGACATACTTGATCAATTAAGGGCGGCCAAATCTGCGATAACCACTGTAGAGAATAAGATTCTCGAAAAACATATTCAAGAGTGTGTGAGTATTTCGCTTAAATCCCAACAAGATGTCGACACAAAGATTCAGGAGCTAATGCGCATACTCAAGCGCAAATAAAATCAGACCGCCTCTTTGCTTTTAGATTCATCAATATTAATGAGCCCTCTGCAAACGCGCTTGATGCCCGAAGGCAAAGCTCAACGAAAAAATATTGATTACACTAGCTATAACAATTAGCTTTTGTATGGTTGCCTGTCTAATCATTTCCTCCGCACTATCAAAGGGGTTCCCACTCATTATTTGATAGCCAACGTAAGACGCAACACAAACCAAATAGACTCCTGACACCCAAGCAAAACGATTAGCTACTGAACTACGTAATAACACAATAAAATATAACAGAGAGCCGGGAACAAGAAACCTAAATGCGTTCACGGCAAAAAAAACATGTAAATCAAGATACAGATCATGCGGTGTTAGCCCGACTCCAGAAAAAAATACGGTACCCAGTAAAAACAGTATCGACCCAGCTACGGCCAAACGGTAGTTGACTCTATCCTCTTTAAACAATAGCGGCACATACAAAAAGGCAACTCCAACCAGTACAAATAAAAACATACCTGTATTAAAAAAGAAGGCGGCAATAAAGTTCACGGCTCCAGAATGAGATTCGTAGCCACCCAAATCGCTTAAAAAATTGCGTGTAAAAGAATAACCAATTTGGTCGGGGTTATGAATATTACCCCCAGGATACCAATACATGCCGATGCACACTGCACCGAGAAAGAAAACCGACACAACACGCAAAACCTTAACTGGCCAAAAGTTATCCATTACATACCCTCAATATTTTACGCCTAAGATTAGCAGAGGCCTGTCAATTAGTCAGCAATGTAAGAAACTCACTTGCTTTTTTAGTGTAAATGATAATAATAACCGTTCTCAAATTTTCATTTTTAGGGATTCAGACATGGCCATTCGTACACTCTTTTTTAGCGCACTATTAATGTTAATAGCGCCAATGTATTCAGTGGCGGCAGACGAAGTAAATGTCTACTCGGCGAGACAAGAGTCCCTTATAAAACCTCTTCTGGATCGCTTTACTGAACAGACAGGGGCCAAGGTCAATCTAGTTACCGGTAAGGGTGATGCGCTGCTGACACGTTTAAAAAGTGAGGGGATGAACTCACCGGCTGATGTTCTCTTAACCGTCGATGCAGGCCGTCTTTACCGGGCCCAGGAAGCGAACGTACTGCAAGCTGTAGAATCTGATGATCTGAACAGGCTAATTCCTAGTCATCTGCGCAGTGCTGACAATCAGTGGTATGGCTTGAGCGTGAGAGCCAGAGTTATGGTATTTGCAAAAGACCGTGTGGAGGCCAACCAATTGAGTACTTATGAGGCTCTTGCCGAGTCTCAGTGGAAGGGAAAAATCTGCGTGCGTTCGTCCAGTAATATCTATAACCAATCCTTAGTTGCCGGCATGATTGCTTCACAGGGAATGTTGCAAACTGAAGCTTGGCTTAAAGAGTTTGTAGCCAACTTTGCGCGCCCTCCCGCAGGGGGAGACCGAGATCAAATAAAAGCGGTAGCCTCTGGTCAGTGTGATGTAGCCGTAGTCAACAGCTACTATTTAGGCGGAATGCTATTGTCAGATGACCAGGCGCAACAAACAGTTGCGAACCAGGTAGCACTATTCTGGCCCAATCAAAAAGATCGAGGCACCCATATAAATATCTCGGGTGCGGGCATCACTCAGTCGGCCAAGAATATTGAATTGGCACAACAATTGATCGCATTCCTAGCCTCAGATGAAAGTCAAGAATGGTATGCTGAGCGTAACAATGAGTTTCCTGTGAGAGAGCCTGTGAAGGTAAGCGCCGTTTTAGAGTCTTGGGGGCCATTTGTGGCAGACAAGCTAAATGTATCGGAATTGGGCCGCAATAATGCTGCGGCTATCATGGCTATGGATCGTGCTGGTTGGAAATAGACTCTAGATCATCAGGTTTTAACGCGACCAACCAATCTTCCGGGCGGGGCTGGCGTACATATCTATATATTGTAACAGCCATTATTGCTGTGCCGATGCTGGTGATTGTCGCGAGTTTGCTGCAGCCCTTTTCTAGTGCCTGGCAGCATTTGTTCGACACCGTGCTCCAAGACTATATTACCAACTCCCTGTTGTTAATGGCCGGGGTTGGCGCCGGTACATTAATTCTCGGGGTCAGTGCTGCCTGGCTAACCGCCATGTGTGAATTTCCCGGTCGTAAAATTCTATCCTGGGCATTTCTCTTACCCATGGCCATGCCCGCCTACATTATTGCCTACACTTACACTGGAATATTAGACTTCTCCGGCCCTATACAAACAGCGCTTAGAGAGGCCTATGGATGGCAATTTGGGGACTACTACTTTCCAGAGATAAGGTCACTGGGCGGGGCCATTTGCATGCTCTCACTGGTGCTCTACCCCTATGTCTATATGCTGGTTAGAGTCGCTTTTTTAGAACAGTCTACCGCAGTACTTGAGGCCAGTCGCAGTCTGGGTAAAAAGCCTTGGCAAACATTGTTCTTGGTGGCACTCCCCATGGCCAGGCCTGCGATTGTGGCAGGCGTTAGCTTGGCATTGATGGAGACTCTGGCTGACTACGGCACCGTGGCTTATTTCGGTGTCAGCTCCTTCACCACCGGAATTTTCCGCACTTGGTACGGGCTCGGCGAACTCACCACCGCAGCTCAGTTGTGCGCATTTTTAATGCTATTTGTATTTGCTCTGATAATGGCTGAGCGCTGGTCCAGACAGCGGCTTCGATTTCATCATCACTCAGCCCAGAAAAAAATGGCGCGGCTGCAATTGAACGGCTGGCGATCAATGCTGGCGATGTCCATCGGCAGTCTCATTGTCTTCCTTGGATTCGTCCTGCCTGCAGCACAGCTCTCTATTTGGGCCTCAACTGGCTGGCAAGAGAAACTTAATGCTGAGTTCCTACGCCTATTATTCAACAGTTTCTCATTGGCTGCTATTGCCGCCGTATGCTGTTTACTAGTTGCAGTATTTTTGGCCTATACCAAACGTGTCTTCGCTTCACGTATTGAACTGGGCGCTGTAGCTGTTGCTAGCCTCGGTTATGCTGTCCCTGGCACTGTTATTGCCGTCGGTGTTCTAATACCGGTCGCATGGCTTGACAATCAAATTGATTTCTTGAGTACCACCTGGTTCGACTATCCTACCGGACTGCTTATCAGTGGGACCATTGGGCTACTGGTGTTTGCCTACCTGGTTCGTTTTTTATCAGTTGCGCTCAACACGGTGGATTCTGGTCTAACCGCTATCAAACCAAGCATCGACGAATCGGCCAGATCTTTGGGGGCCACACCAAGTCGAGTGCTCAGACGTATCCACTTGCCTATATTGAGGACCAGCTTACTCACTGCACTATTGCTGGTCTTTGTCGAGGTGTTGAAAGAACTACCCACCACTCTAATTTTGCGGCCATTTAACTTTAATACTCTCGCCGTACGTACTTATGAGTTGGCATCTGATGAGCGTTTAATGGATGCCGCACTACCGGCGCTCGCAATTGTTATAATTGGTTTGTTACCGGTACTACTTATCACTAAAAGCATCCTTAATGAGCCCTTTAGTAATGAATAAGCAATTAATATTAGATCAGGTCACTGTTCAGTACAATGCGCTTGCAGCGGTTTCTGACGCGACATTCTCACTGGCTGAAGGTGAAATTGGTTGTCTACTGGGTCCCTCAGGGTGCGGTAAAACTACCTTACTCAGGGCCATTGCCGGCTTTGAGCCGCTGACATCTGGCACTATTAGTTTACATGGCGAGCACATCAGTACCACTAAACGAACCCAAGCACCAGAAGATCGGGCGGTGGGCATGGTCTTTCAGGACTTTGCATTGTTCCCGCACTTGAATGTGCGTGACAATATAGCCTTTGGGCTAAATAAATTATCCTCGAGTGAAAAAACTCAACGAATTGTAGAGATGCTCGACCTAGTTAGTTTAGTGAGCGTTGCAGAGCGCTTTCCACATGAGTTATCTGGCGGACAACAGCAGCGTGTCGCACTGGCAAGAGCCCTAGCGCCCAGCCCTCAAATTTTATTGCTAGATGAGCCATTCTCCAATCTTGATGCGGAACTTAGAACTCAGCTTGCAGCAGAGATTCGTACCCTCTTGAAAAAGAACAAAGTCACCGCCCTATTGGTTACTCATGACCAGGATGAGGCCTTTGCAATGGCCGACAAAATTGCATTACTCAATGCGGGTAAAATCGTTCAGATTGACACTCCCTACAAGCTTTACCACAAGCCGGGAAGTTTATTTGCAGCGGACTTTATTGGCAAAGGTACTGTTATAAATGTCGGTATTGATGCGGCAGGATTGCTCGGCAATAATCTCGGCAGTCTATCGATAAATGCGCTACCTGAAGACTTAGGCAACACGGTAAAGCTGCTTGTTCGACCGGACGACATTGCCTATGATGAGACCTCAGATACTAAATTGGCCATCGTATCTAAGTCCTTTCTTGGGCCCAACTATTTGTATGAATTAGCGCTAAAAGACGGCCAACGAGTCCCCTGCCTTACACACAGTCATATTGATATTCCGGTGGGTAACGAGTTACCGGTGCGCTTTGATCTCCGTCACGTGGTGATTTTTAACCCTGACTAGCCATTCGCTAGCGGCTCTATCGCTTCTGATCTTTCTTGCGCTTTTTTAACGCGGCTAGCTGCCACTCGGGCAATTTTACGCGAGTGTCATAATCTGCGTCCTCGTCGTAATCCGACATGTCCTCGGTTAAACGGGTATTTAATTTACTCAATGCGCGTTTAAACCACCCTGCCGGTGGTATTTTATTAGTCACAGTGATTTTCCTGCGTTATTGTTCAAACCAACTAGTTTACTAAGCCGCTATTGTCTAAGCGCTTACTGATTTTGAGAGACCGTATACATATTAACAAGCACCACGCCGAAAATGATAAAGAATAACCCCATCATTGCTGGCCACCTCAGTACATCACCATAAATGGCGTAGGACATTACCGCAACTAACAAAACACCGATTCCACTCCATGCAGAATAAACCACCGAGAGAGGAAGCATCTGTACTGCAAAGGATAAGAGATAAAACGACCCGAGATAAAATCCAGCCAAGACAACACTGGGAACCCGCTTAAAAAAACTGTCCGTCAAAGGTAACATTAGGGTGCTTGCCACGTCTAAAAGCGTAGCTGCCATTAAGACGAGGTATTTTCCACATTAAAACTCTTTATTGTTGAACTCAACCACTATACACCGACAGCAATAAACAAAAGTCCTACAGACAATCCCTCGCCGATAGATGAATCGGCCGCTCGCCGAAGTTCGATTGCTGCCACGGATACTCTTTTACACCATTAAAGATTTGTTTTCATGTCCATCTGTGCAAAACGCATGAAAGTATCCACTTACCCTGTATCTCTAGGTCATCCCCGATAATATCAATGGGTACAGTGAGGTTAGGTCTCATTTGCATCACCAAAGCGAATAATGTTCTTGTTTTTATGGGCCGTTCCAAGTAATTTTATTGACACAGCATTTACTGGTATCTCGTGTAATCGGGATATGTTAATAAATTTCGATAGATTAAAGCGCCTAGTATGGCACCAGAGTGATTAATATTTGACGCCTTTTTAATCGGCAAGGGACTTCGGGCACAATCTCGTTGTCAGCAATTAACTAGTGGAGACGAAATTTTAATGAGTTTAAAACTGAGGTATCTTGGCGCACTTTTGGCTCTTCTTACTCTTATGTCAGGCTGCGGGGATTCAACCCCTACAAGAGCAAAGGAGGTTATTAAAAAAGAAACCCATTCATCAATAACGTCAGCGGCAATTGCAATACCAGATAACTATGGTGCTCAGGTTGCAGAAGACATTCTGAACTCAGGCGGCAATGCTGTGGACGCGGCAGTAGCAACTGGTTTTGCATTGGCGGTTACCTTTATTGATGCCGGTAATATTGGTGGCGGAGGTTTCATGGCTGTCAAAATGGATAATGATATTGCGTTCCTAGACTATCGAGAAAAAGCCCCATTAACCGCCCACAAAGACATGTATCTTGATGAACAAGGCAATGTCATCGACAGTATCACGCTCATTGGAGGCCAAGCCGCAGGTGTACCCGGTACGGTTGCCGGATTTTGGGAAGCCCACAAACGATTTGGCAAATTACCCTGGGAAGATGTGGTGCAACCCGCCATAGATTTAGCCGCTAATGGATTCATACCGGCCCCTATTCTTGTCGATAGTATTCACAGCATGCAACAACGCTTTGACGGCAAAACCAACTTTAACGACTACTTTAACCACATCAATAGTTCAAAGGTATTTAAACAACCTGAATTGGCAAAAACGCTAGCTCGAATCGCAGAGTTTGGTGCCGATGATTTTTATCGTGGAAAAACTGCGACTCTCATCGTAGAGGAAATGAAACGGAGTAATGGTCTAATTTCTGCCGAAGACTTAGACCAATACTCACCCGTTTGGCGAGAACCAGTACGCGCTAATTGGCGAGACTATGAAGTGGTCTCAGCTCCGCCACCAAGTTCTGGCGGCTTTGCAATTGTTCAGCTACTTAAGATGAAAGATTATCTTGCAGAGCATTTTGCCAATGTAGAGCACAATTCCGCACAATATATTCACCTCATCGCTGAAATGGAAAAACGCGTTTTCGCTGATCGTGCTGAGTATTTAGGTGACCCTGATTTTTTCGATGTTGATATCAATGCACTCATCGATGACAACTATGTCAGCAAACGAGCCGCTGAGGTTAACCCCAACGCTATATCGAGCTTAAAAAGTATTAACCCTGGTTTAGAATCTCCCAACACAACACATTATTCTATTGTCGATCAATGGGGCAATGCCGTGTCTAACACCTACACCATTAACTGGGATTACGGCAGCGGAGTGGTGGTGGGCGGAGCTGGATTTTTACTGAATAATGAAATGGATGACTTTAGCGCAAAGCCTGGAGTGCCTAATATTTTTGGTGTGGTGGGCAATGTAGCTAACGAAATTCAGCCGGGTAAGCGCATGCTGTCATCGATGTCACCCACATTACTGTTAAAAAATGGAGAGGTGGAAATGGTGTTGGGTACCCCAGGTGGCTCGACTATTTTCACCACGGTATTTCAGGTCATCATCAATATTTTAGACTTTAACATGAGTCCATTGGAGGCTGTTGGTGCTACGCGTTTTCATCACCAATTGGTGCCGGCGGATCTCATTACCTACAGTGGATTCAGCATAGACCGGCCACTATCAGACCAAGTAATTGAGGATCTTGCCAAAAAGGGCTATCGTGCTGAACCGCACTCGTTTGAGTATGGTGATGTACAAATCATTGTAAAAGATGGGAAATCATGGGTTGCTGCATCGGACCCTAGAGATAGGGGTCAGTCTCGCGTTTTTGAACCAACACCAAAAACGCGAGACCAATAAAGTACTCTTAATCAGAGAGACAATTGAACTTTAATACCGAGATTTCTCCCCGGCAACGGAACTTCGTCTTTCACGAAAGACGAGTGGTTTCTAGCCACTTCATCGAGCAAGTTTTTAGCAAACAGTGACACTGTCGCAGTCTGCTTTTGACCGAAAGTGAAGGTTTTAACTGCACTAAAATTCAGCATGCTAAAGCCACTGGTAACCGTTTCGTTTGAACCAATATCCCTTTGAGACTCGACATCCTTTAAATCAAGCTTTAACTCAAGACTATTTTTGGCATAGGAAATCCCATAAATATTTCTATCAGGAGTCATACGAGGGATATTGCTATCATCACGGAACTCTCCAGCGACTGAATCACGACCAAATGACAAAGTCAGGTCGCCGTCACCCAATTCAATGACAGTACCCAGCTGCAGTTCATAGCCGACAAACTGCGCATCCTGCTGCAAATAGTTGGCCTTGATTAAGCCGCCATGATCATCTTCGTCATCATGCTCTTCGTGCGCTTCTTCAGTTTCGTCTTGAAGGTAGATGTAGTTATCGACATCATTTTTAAACAACGTAAACGTTCCAAAAACTCCTTCATACTCATAAGACAGGGTTGCATCAAAGTTTGCTGATTTTTCAGACTCCAAATCAGTATTACCAATCTCCAAGCGACCAGTAGCCAGATGCGGGCCGTTCATGAATAACTCAACAGCAGAGGGAGTTCTTTCAACCATTCCAGCTGTGATGTTCAAGTCAAAATTTTCATTGAGATCTTTGCTGAGGCTCATCGCAAAGCTTGTCGCATTATAATCGTTGGAAAAGTAGTCCATCTCTTCCTCATGCTGTTCTTCCTCATGCTCGTCATGCTGCTCCTCCTCATGCTCGTCATGCTCTTCTTCGTGACTAACTGAGCCTTTTCGACTTGTGCGGTCATGTCGTATGCCCAGGTCAAGATGAAATGAATCTACCTGTTTGCTCAGATAGTAGCCCAAGGTCATCTCTTCGCTGGCCGTTGGGTTCATAAATGCCTCTTCCCCCACAATGGACATATCTTCGTCGACAAAATTGAGTGATATTTTTTGCAGAAGATCATCATTAGATAAGTCGAAAATGGCGCCATACTCTCGAGATTCATTGCTGAATACTGTTGGTCCCTCTGCATGCTCTTCATCGCCGTGCTCCTCACCTTCATGCTCCTCACCTTCGTGCTCTTCTTCAGCATGCTGCTCGGTCAACGAATAATCAGTATCTCTGATGAAGTAATTGACCTTTTTCAACCAACTATTACTGACGATATATGCGCCTTCTACATTGACCACTTCCGAGTCAGTCGTAGAGAAAATTCGCTCTCCCTCATGCTCATCTCCGTGCTCTTCTCCTTCGTGCTCTTCTCCTTCGTGCTCTTCTCCATGTTCATCGCCATGGTCATCGCCATGAAACGGAATACCATAGATGCTCTCAACACTATTGACAGACACGCCGAAGTAGCCCCAATCGCCTGCTTTAGAAACGCCCAATCGCAGTGCATTGTTCTCAAAATCAGAATTAGATAGGAACCCTACTTCTTCTTCGTGCTCATCTTCATGTTCTCCTTCATGCTCATCTTCGTGCTCGTCATCGTGGTCCTCACCATGAAGTATGGCGCCAGTTGGAACATCAAAATTATCGAACTGAGAATCCTTATACGCAAGACTGAAATTCAAACCGCCAAGATTATTTTGGTAAGAAAGGTTGTGGCTATCACCGTCATTAACCGACTGCGCCTCCAGACCGAGCTTTAACTCTGACTCTGTGAAATCTTCTCGTGCAATAGTGCTATCAACAATATTAATGATGCCACCGATAGTGCCATTGGCGTAGAGAAGCGAAGACGGCCCCCTAACAATTTCAATTTGTTGTATGTTGTTCAAATCAACATCGTTAACGTGGTCAGCGCCAATCCCGGCAACATCCCTAACAACCATTCCGTTATTGAGAATTTTGACACGATTACCGGACATACCACGAATAATTGGCTGGCCAACGCCTGAACCATAGTCTGCTGAGGAAACCCCTAACAAGCCGTCTAATGACTCTCCTAGACTTTG
Source organism: gamma proteobacterium HTCC2207 (assembly GCA_905182275.1). Lineage (GTDB taxonomy): Bacteria > Pseudomonadota > Gammaproteobacteria > Pseudomonadales > Porticoccaceae > HTCC2207. Next base: position 10,852 of record CAJJAU010000077.1, on the reverse strand, counting down.
AGATGCCGTGGCTGATATATCATCACCACTGACCACATGCAGTGGATTTTCAATATCGCTTAAGGTTTGATCGATCAACGATGATGTGACGATCACTTCTTCTAAAACATTTGCAAGTGCATTAACACTTAATAAAGCGCTCACCAAAACGGGAGCATAGATACGTGGGTTCATGGAAGAACCTCCTAAAAAATTTGAATTTAATGTGTACTGGGTAAAATTAAATTGAAACTTTAGGTGGTGCTCGAGAAAGGTAGAGAGAGAAGCGTGACGGTAAGGACCCTGAAGCAGGCTCCTCGGAAAAAAGATCAATAACAAAATCGGCAACAGGTAATTCACTAGCAGAAGAAACTAGGGTGCCCTTAAACACATGGCAACTATCACATTCTAGCTGTGTACCAGCATTTTGCTCAAAAGTATGCGTCGCGTCGTGGGCTAAGTTATTAGCCACGAAAACCACTGCCATGAGCAGCAGTAGCGCGGAGTACTTTTTAAACCTAGACACTGACAAGATTCTAATCCCTTAAATCGCCGAAACTGTCACAAGAGTAACAGTCAAGCTCGCCACTATAGAATGTTTTTTAATGATTGCAACCTTTTGCATGTTGTGACCCTGATGATAATGATAATTAATTAGCTGCAGTGGTTAGATATGAAATCTTCCGCACAGCTGAAAATCAATTGTTTGCGTTGTGGATCCATGTTTTCAAGAGTGTTACGCATAAACGACAGCCGCGGATTATTCTTCAGCACGCCCATGTGACGGCTGACAAACCGCCAGTACAAACCATCAACGGTATTGCACCACTCACCTTTCTTGTAGTCACTCATTTTTAAAATGTAATTTGAACCACAAATATAGGGCTTGGTAGCAAAAATGCCGCCATCGGCAAAGGTCCCCATACCAAAGACATTGGGCGTCATGACCCACTCTGAGGAGTCAACATACATCTCCATAAACCAGTGATAGACATTTTTTGGGTGGACCTCACACAATGTCATAAGGTTAGAAATAACCATCAATCGATTAATATGGTGTGTATAACCGTATCGATCAGAGAAATTAATGGCATCATCCAACGGTGGTATGCCTGTCTCACCGGAATACCAACTCTGGGTGAGAGAACCAGTAAAATTGAAGAAATTACTCTGCAGTTGGGTCTCACCATGATGTTGGTAAACTCCCCTGATGAACTCACGCCAGCCAATAATTTGTCGAAGAAACCCCTCTACAGAGTTCAAAGGAACATTGTGTGTCTCGGTATAGGCTAAAACTTTATCAATGATATCGATGGGTGTAATTAAGCCCATATTTAACGACGGGCTCAACGCACTATGGAACATGAAGGTGTCATTCTGCAAAATGGCATCTTCGTAGATACCAAATTTCTCGAATTTAATCGCTAAAAAATAATCAATGTTTTCAAGCGCATCACTGCGAGTTAATGGCATCCAAACATCGTCCATTTTCCCTGGATGACCTGAAAACTTAGATTCGATGGTAACTTTTAATGTCTCCACATATTTAGACACCTTAGGCTTGAACTGCTCAGGTAGCGTTAGCCCCTTGGGTATTTTCTTACGGTTGTCTTCATCAAAAGACCACTTGCCTCCCAGGGGTTTTTGTTGCTCATCCATTAATAAATTGAGCTTTTTACGGACCTCTTTATAGAAATTCCCCATGCGTAAAATTTTAGACTTGCCGTTAAAGGCCACAAATTCTTCGCGGTCTAGTAAAAACATTGGTGACGGTAAAATTGTTAAGGCAATATTTTGTTGCTCTGCAAAGGCTTCGATTCTTGTCTCAAAGTCTTTGTCTTCAATTTCAAATACTTTAAGCTCTGTGATTCCATTAACGATAACGTGATCAGCTAACTTATCTTCGTAGAAGTGCTCAAAAGCCGGATTTTCAATATCTCGATATTCAACATTACAGTCAGCTGCCTGTAATTCATCGCGCTTTTCACGCATAGCGGCTAAAAACATCAGTATTTTTAACTTGTGATGTTTCTCATACGTACAAAGGCCAAGGTCTTCTGCCATGAAAATATTATCGGCACCAATGGACTGAATGATATCCAAAGAGAACAGCTGGTTACCGAGAATAAGAAGGGTACTTTTAGACATATTTCTTTAAACCTTTTAGAAAACCACTAATTTATTTTTATATTACGCACACAATGAGGTAATTAGCCTTGGCTGCTAGTATTAAAATTTCTAAAGTGAAAGTAGTTAACGCCACTTCCCTTGTCAGTATTATCTATCATCGTTGTGGCCAGTAGACTAGCCTGTATGCTTCGATACTGACTTAAGCTCCCCATTAACAGTGGGTCAATTAGTGTGGACAAAAACTGGCCCGCTCTTTCGGCAATTCTTTTCTCTTGTCTCTGCCCAATCAGTAAGCCAGGACGGTAAATATTGACGCGTGAAAAACCCAGTAATTTTATCGCCTCTTCTAACTCTCCTTTGGTGCGCAAGTAGAAGTTTTTTGAGTGCGCATCTGCGCCCACAGAAGAAACCAGACTTAGTCCTGTTGCACCGGCTTCTCTGGCTTTTTTGGCCAGTGCAAAGGCATAGTCAAAATCTACCGTTTTAAAGGCAATGCGGCTACCTGCGGTCTTAATGGTCGTTCCTAAACACAGATAAAAATGATTGCAGTGAGGCAACTCACCATTAATCAGGAATTGTTTAAAATCAATCTCTAGGATTTCAGCATTGGCGGGCAGATCTTCAACCTGTCGCCTAGCTAAAGCCACTGGTTTATCCCCGCGATCGGCTAGTTGTTTGAGAATATTACTTCCTACCAGCCCTGTTGCTCCAGCAACAATCGAATTTTTCATCTAAGTCTCCGGTTTAGTGCCACCTCTAAGGGAACTCATAGTACCCTTAAACACAGTAATATCCTGATAAAAACGTTGTTACACTTAGGCATGCACATAACAACTAAATAGCATCATGGTTGCTTGTTCCTTACAATATACTCACACACTTATTCTTTATCGAGCGCGAGAGGCATACTATGGATGACTTGAATTGGGCGGAATTTGAGCGCGTTGACCTGAGGGTCGGAACAATTATCGCCGCGGAGATATTTAAGGAAGCCCGCAAACCTGCCATTAAAATGAGCATAGATTTTGGTGAGGAGATAGGTATTCGAAAATCTTCTGCGCAAATTACCGACCACTACACCCCTGAAAATTTAGTGGGTAAACAAATTTCTGCGGTGGTTAATTTCCCAAAAAAACAAATTGGGCCAATGATGTCTGAATGTTTAGTCACCGGCTTCACTCAGCCTGATGGCAGTATTATTTTGGCAGTACCGGACAAAGACGCGGCTAAGGGCTAACGTCTGGCATAACTCACCACAGAATCAAAACTATTTCGTAAGCATTTACATCTTCTACCTGAGAAGGACAAAAATAGAGCGGAGGTAGCACGCACATTGGTTTGGCCAAACACCATAATAGTGATCGGTTTACTGATTATGGCTTTAATGATCAGCTTTTATGCCAAGTCTTATCACTATGCCCTTGGGAAACACAGTTAATCGCAATCGGAGTTACGGCCATGAGTGGAGAAATGTTACTTGCGGTTAATTATGGTTTCGTGATGACATTAGGCGGCGCCTTCATTTGGTGGAATATCAAAATTATTATTATGATTAAAAAGTGAAAATTACTTAATCTGATCGCCAATTTTATTCCTTTACTCGAAAGGGAGATGTAATGCGTAATGAACAATATGTCTGAAACTAATTTAATGATTGAACCGCAAGATTGGACCTTTCCAGTTCACATAGCCTATGGGCCTGGCCGCTTGGCTGAGATTGGATATCATTGTCAGCAATTAGGTATCTCAAATCCACTTATCGTTACTGATAAGGGCAGTCATCACCTCCCGTTCATTGGCGATTTACAAACATATTTATCAAAAGCCTCTATTAATTCAGCCCTTTTCAGTGGAATTTCTCCCAACCCAGTGGCCGAGGATATTAATCAAGGGTGCTCGGTGTTCATCAACGGCCAGCATGACAGTGTAATTGCTATTGGCGGTGGCAGTGCGATGGATGGGGGTAAGTGTATTTGTCTCACGGCGACTAATGATTTTAATATATGGGATTTTGAATTTGAACAACCCGTTCCTGTGATGGGCGCCGATCAGCCCTTTCCTACCCTTATTACTATCCCAACAACGGCAGGTACAGGCGCTGAGACTGAGAGTACGGCGATGGTAACGCATGCAGAGAAGGGGATGAAATTTTGTGTTTGGCACCCAGATCTTAAGCCATCTCTTGCACTCTTAGATCCAGAACTCACTATTGGTCTACCGGCGACGCTGACCGCTTGGACTGGCACAGACGCTATGGTTCACGCTATCGAGGCGTTTTTGGTACCTGGATTTCATCCACTTTGCGATGGTGCTGCACTTGAGGGACTTACGCTAGTATCGAAATGGCTGCCTATTGCGGTGCGTGAACCTAACAACATGGCTGCACGAGGTGGCATGCTCGTAGGTTCCTGCTTAGCGGGGATAGCCTTTATTAAAGGACTAGGTATGGTGCACGCGATTTCCCATATGGTGGGCGCAGAATTTGACACACAACACGGTCTCACGAACGCCATCATCCTTCCTGTTGTACTGCGCTTTAATTTACCGGGAATGGAGCTACATGTGACTCGTATGGCAAAGGCGATGGGGTTAGAGGACCACTCTGTTACTGGATTTATTACAGAAATTGAACGTATCTTGGATGAAATCAATATTCCTAGATCCCTTCGCGATATTGACGTCCCATTAGATTGTGCTCAAAGAATCGCGGAAAAAGCCATTCTAGATAGCGCAGCAAGTACCAATCCACGACAGGCAAGTGTGGAAGAAATCCGCGGTTTAGTAGAAACAGCCATACAACAAGCGCGCTGAATGGGAGATAGAAATTATATGGAAAATCTCAAGAAGTTTTACATCGGGGGTCAATGGAATACGCCAATTTCTGATGTAACCATGCCCGTTTTGAATCCTGCAACCGAGAAACAGATAGCAACCGTTGCTATGGGTAACGCTAATGACGTAGATAAAGCCGTGGCGGCCGCCAAAATAGCTTTCGAGCGGTTTTCAAAAACTAGTGCAGAGGAGCGTTTAGCCTTACTTTATAAACTCAAGGATGCCACAGAACGACGGTTAGAAGATTTGGCGCAAGCAATGCGATTGGAAATGGGAGCACCCATCACTATGGCACGCGAGGCCCAAGCTGATGCCGCCATAGGTCATCTTAATGGATTCATTGAGGCACTCGAGGGCTTTAATCATCATGCAATACTGACCAATGGTGATCATCTTATACATGAACCTATTGGCGTGTGTGGACTGATTACCCCCTGGAATTGGCCGATGAACCAAATTGCGCTGAAGGTTATTCCAGCGCTTGCGACTGGTTGCACCTGTGTACTGAAGCCCTCTGAACATACCCCTATCTCAGCCATGCTTTATGCAGAGATTATCCATGAAGCGGGATACCCTCCTGGCGTATTCAATCTCATTAACGGCGACGGTCCTACCGTTGGCTCTGCCCTATCAAGGCATCCCGATGTACAAATGATGTCTTTTACAGGATCAACCAGAGCAGGGAAATCAATTACTCGTGATGCCGCAGAAACAATTAAACGGGTAACATTAGAGCTTGGTGGAAAATCCCCTAACCTTGTATTTGCGGATTGTGATCTTGAAATTCAAGTAACAGATTCTATTAACGAGTGCATGTACAACACTGGGCAGTCCTGTGATGCACCAACTCGACTACTGGTCGAGAGAAGTTGCTATAACGAGGTTCTCACAATTGCGAAACGCGCTGCATTAGCCATAGAAGTAGGCAATCCTGAACAAGAAGGAGATCATATTGGCCCACTTTTCGACAAGATCCAATTTGATCGAGTACAAACCATGATAGGAGTAGGCATTGATGAGGGTGCCACCCTCTTAGCTGGCGGTTTAGGAAAACCAGAGGGTGCCAGTGTGGGATGGTTTGTTAAACCCACTATTTTTGCCGATGTATCAAATAACATGCGTATTGCTCAAGAGGAAATTTTTGGACCTGTGCTGGTTATCATACCTTTCGACAGCGAAGAGAATGCTATTTCTATTGCCAATGACACCCCTTATGGGCTTGCGGCCTACTTACAAACCGGAAATCCGGAGCGGGCAAGACGTGTCGCCGCCCAACTGCGCGCCGGTGCAGTACACATCAATGGAGGCGGCTTCAATTATGGCTCCCCATTTGGTGGTTATAAACAATCAGGAAATGGTCGGGAAGGCGGTATGATGGGGCTAGAAGATTACCTTGAGACCAAAACTTTACACGGATTGTAAATCTCGAGCGCTAGCTAAAATAAGCACCAGTGGACTCGCCCATGACCGCAAAGGGTCTCTGACTCAGTTCTCGATAAACTGACAGCCCATCATCGATAGCTCCAGGCCATGGATGTATTACTTTGGTAGTACCGGACAAAGTAGCGGCTAAGGGGTCACTTTTAGCATAACCATGTCCCAGCAGTCTTTGACACCGTAATTGCGCTCTGACGCTTTAGTTAGGTGTGTAAATGTATTCATCACCCTCAACAAAGCCTTGTGCTAACGTTTTATCAACCATCACGGGCATTTGCATTGAGGGTAAATAAAGTGGGCCGTCAGATTCTGCCCGATGCTCAGCTAGCAAATCCTTTAGCTGCTTAACAATATTAGGTCGACTGGCAGCTAAATTCTGTCGCTCAGTTGGGTCCGCCGCAAGATCAAAGAGCCAATGTTGCAGTCCATCCGTGGGCCGATCATTGACCTGCAATTTCCAGTCACCATGACGTACCACCTGATAGTGCCCGTTTTGCCAAAATAAGGTTTCCCGAGTCCAGTTAGCCGCATCTTGATTTATCATCAAAGGCAATGTACTCAGTCCATCTATAACGACACCTGCGGGTTGACTGGCGCCCGCAGCCGCGGCAATTGTGGGCATCACATCAATATGAGCTACAGGGGTTTCAACCACGGTACCTGCAGCAATTTTACTTGGCCACTTAATCATCATAGGAACGCGCAATCCGCCCTCAAACATGGTGATCTTCCAACCTCTGAAAGGTTGATTGACCTCAGGAATACCAATGTAGCCGGCTCCTCCGTTATCGCTGGTAAAGATCACCATCGTGTTGTCCGACAAGCCCTCCTCTGCCAGCGTATCCAAAATACGCCCCACACTTCGATCAATCGCTCTAACCATTCCGGCATATACGCGTTTTCGATGCGGTTTGATGTCACCCACAGCCTCATAGTCTTCGCGGGTAGCTTGCAGAGGCGTATGCGGCCCCCAATGGGCAAGATAGAGGAAAAAAGGTCTATTTTTGTTGGCTTTGATGACATTAACTGACTCATCGGTCCAATAGTCCGTTAAATACCCCTTGGGTTTGAATCTATCGGCATCCACTGAATTGAAAGAATTAGCATAGGTCATTGCCGCCCAAAGGAACTGATCTATAGGGTCAAAAGGTAATTTTGCATTAACAACGTTAGAGTCGTCTTCCGGAAGATACAACCCACTACTCATTAGTAGGCTGTCATCAAAACCCTGTTGATGCGGTGCCATACCATTATCTCGGCCCAAGTGCCACTTACCCACATGCGCCGTATAATAACCGCTCGCTTTGAGCGTTTCGGCAACCGTTACCTCCTCTGCTGGCAAGCCCTTAAGTTCATAGGCTGGCTGAGTAGCTTCCAAGGCTTGATCATAAAAACTAGGTGGAAGATTGTTATTCATTTGTTGAGATATGCTGCTCACTACGTTGCCCATGCCTGCCGGTGTGGGGGTAAATTCAAACCCGGTGCGGGTGGGATATCGGCCGGTCATCATCATTGCTCGGGAAGGCGCGCAGGTGCTAGCACCAGAATATGACTGGGTAAATACGGCCCCCTCGGCAGCCAACTGATCAATGTTTGGCGTTTCAATGAGGCCACCGCCAAACGTTGATATGTCGTTGTAACCCAAGTCATCAGCCACAATAAGAATAATATTAGGGGGTTGCTCGCCATTGTCACTGGGGGCCAGCGGGCCTTTTTGCCATGGGATTAAACGGTTTGGGCCAACATCAGTTGCGGCAAACCTGTATTTGACAATGCCTAGCAAAATATCCGTACGCTTGAACCAGGCTAATGAACCTACGGCGATAATAACCACCAAAGCTGCAACCACAAATTTTTTCATCGATCACCTTTCATCTCTAAAATAGTTGGTAGCGGGGTCCGCGGGGTTGAGGAATTATTTTATTTGCTGGCAATGTGCAAATTCGATCCATATAGGTCGTACTTCCATCGGCATAATCCCAAACTAATTGCTGACCCTTCTTATAGCGTTTAACCACAATCGGACCAAAACCGAAGACATTAAACTCAAGGACTTTGTTATTCCATATCATGCTCGCCGAGGTGCGGTTACAATATTCTTTATCGCCAGTGACAAACAATACTGAACCCTCGGTGTCATTAGAGTTTTCGCCCGCGGTAAGGTTAGGTCCCCCATCATGAATAATCCCTGAAGAGGTAATGACTGTGCGTGCGCCGCACTGCTCTACACGTTCTACATACCCAACTTTGCCCGTAACCCCTATCCAGAGGCCCCTAATATCATCAGCGCCCGGTGGAAGGGGCTCTGTGCACTGGCTTAATACTGGCATTGGAAAATGATCATAGCCACACCCAGGCGTGTTTCCTTTGGGTATGTCGACAGCGTGCTTTCCAAGACCGTCTAATTGGGGAAGCTCACAGTAGTTTAATGCACTGCCGTCCCCCGATAACGTCTCCGGATCTATGGTGAGCGGTGGCCTTGCTGAAAAGTACAATTGCCAAAAAGCAGCAACAAACAGAACCGTCAATACCACAAATAATCTAGTGATGATTTTTTTCATCGAGCCTCCAAACTCGCCAACTATATCCCACATGACTTGCACTCTTGGGCGCACAACTAATAACCACGACGGGACGATGCATAGTTTACTTGGCAACATTGTCATATTGGCAGTATTAATGTCAATACAATTTTCAGAAAGTGTTGCTCGCCGCTCGGCTAAAGTTAGGGCGATAAGAATATTGGGAGGGGATTTTTAAAGGCTAAAAATAAGCACTACTAAACGAAGCATTTAGACGTTTATAAAAAAGGAGTTAATGCGGTAATCGCCATTAACTCCTTAGCAGCTCTGTGGTATCGGTTACTGATCGTTTGAGTTCTTTAACCACCTTATTTGCCAGACTATTCCAACCAGATAGATGATCAAAAATGCCAAATGGAATTTGAGAATAAGAGGGTCTTCAAACGAATCCACAAAAGGATCCCCTAGCGGTAGGCGTCGTAAAAAGTCAGTAATTGCAGGTATCATATGGAATAAAAGCGTACTGGTGTAACCCAAGGCCTGAAAGTACTTGGAGAAGCCACCAAACAGCTTGAATTTTTCCATGACAAGACCACCAAAAACTGCCACTAGCGTTAGCACCCCCAACCAATGCGCTATACCGAACCCGCCCTGATTGTAGATCGCTAGAGACGACCCGGCGACAAAAATAGTGATGTAAACATATAGCCTTCCTGGCAGATGCTGCATAGATATCACTTTGTAATGGCGCAAAGTATAAAACGCAGTTACAAGTGCAAGTACACCAAATATGGTATGAAACCATCCTAGTAATGTCATGTCTGGCATATTAAATCTCTCCGTTTTTATGTGTTCCAGCTCAATGAAATTAAAGAACGCCACTAGCACCGCTAGCCAGTTTTACCTTAGTAACGGTGCATGGCGTTCTATTATTAAAAAACCGCTTATTTATGTGGCGTTACTAAAAACTTGGTTCCGGTTGCCTGTTTTACATAGCTTTGTATTATTTCAGGCTGCAGCATTTCCTCAAAAGAAATCTCTTGAGTGTAGTGGCTAGCAAAAGTTGTTTTAATTTCTTTAGCTACTCGTGCACGCATCTGGCCAAATTTCTCCATGCCGATTCTTCCTATCATTGGCGTTAACAACCAACCACCAAGTCCCCACTGCATTCCAAATGATCTGTTTAGAATCGTTGGCGATTGGTCTAGGCCACCATAGATATAGACCTGCTTGTAAGTATCTGAACCATAACGGCTGTATTCTTTAGCGGTTGCGTTTGCAGCAACTTCCATTGCAGCCAGTATCTGCCCCGGAAGCTTCCCTTCATTACCACCGCCCGTCGCATCGAATGCTAAGGTAGCACCTGTCGCGATTAATGCCGCCACCAAGTCTTTGGTAAAGGTCGCATCGCTGGTGTTTACCACATACTCTGCACCCAAGTTTTTAAGTATCTCAACGTGCTCTGCTTTACGCACAATATTTACAAGACCAATACCGTCGTCTTTACAAATCTTAACCAGCATTTGCCCTAAGTTTGATGCTGCAGCTGTGTTGACAATAGCCGTATGATTTTCCATTTTCATGGTTTCAATAAACGCCAACGCTGTTAATGGGTTAACAAATGAAGAGGCGGCTTCAGCAGAGGTTGTATTGTCATCCATCACCAAACAGCTGCTGGCAGGCACACATCGGTACTGAGAGTACATGGCTCCGCCTGCAACACCCACTGTCTTACCAATAAGCTCTTTAGCATTAACACCGGCATCAACTACTACACCAGATCCCTCGTTACCTGCCTGCATAGGCTGGTCCAATCTAGGGGTCATCGCTTTCATTAGCGCTGGACGCACTTTCATTGAGGCGACAGTGTCGTCTCCAGAACCTGACACAGTCAGGCTGCCTAGATCTGCAGCAAAGGTGGTAAGTAGTGCAAGGTCGGATGGGTTGATCGG
>CAJJAU010000076.1 GCA_905182275.1 gamma proteobacterium HTCC2207 | reverse complement strand
CCAAACAGGCTGCACAACTGACTGAACAGCTGCGTGCGATTCATGCTGTAACGATCTTCCTCTGGAAGATACTGGGTAACTCCCAGTGCTCGGCCACGGGGAATAATGGTGACTTTGTGAACTGGATCGTGCTCGGGGACTAAACGACCGATAATAGCGTGTCCCGCCTCGTGGTAGGCGGTATTTGTTTTCTCTTTTTCCGACATCACCATTGAACGGCGCTCTGCGCCCATCATAATTTTGTCGCGGGCTTTTTCAAATTCTTCCATACTCACAACACGACGATTACCACGTGCAGAGAAAAGTGCAGCCTCATTGATCAAGTTAGCTAAATCAGCACCAGAGAAGCCCGGTGTACCGCGAGCCAAAATTGACAAGTCGACCGTGTCTCCAAGTGGTACTTTGCGAGAGTGAACTTTAAGAATTTGCTCGCGGCCACGAATATCAGGCAAGCTAACATATACTTGGCGATCAAATCGGCCGGGGCGCAACAAGGCCTTGTCCAATACATCGGGACGGTTAGTAGCAGCTATAACAATAACCCCTTCGTTCCCTTCAAAGCCGTCCATTTCAACCAGCAGCTGATTTAAAGTTTGCTCGCGCTCATCATTACCGCCGCCATGACCGCCACCACGATGGCGACCGACCGCGTCGATCTCATCAATAAATATGATACAGGGTGATTGCTTCTTAGCCTGTTCAAACATGTCTCGAACGCGCGACGCACCCACGCCAACAAACATTTCAACAAAATCTGAGCCGGAAATAGAGAAGAACGGCACCTTTGCCTCGCCGGAAATAGCTTTGGCAAGCAGGGTCTTACCGGTTCCTGGAGGGCCTACCATTAATACGCCCTTGGGGATTCGGCCGCCAAGGCGCTGGAACTTAGTAGGGTCACTTAGAAACTCTACCAACTCGGCGACATCTTCTTTTGCCTCATCAACACCTGCAACGTCAGCAAATGTAGTGTTAATCTGATCACCTGTCAGTAGTTTAGCTTTGCTCTTACCAAAGCTCATCGGTCCACCTTTGCCACCGGCGCCGCCCTGCATTTGGCGCATGAAGAATACAAAGATAGCCAAAATTAATAAAATAGGGAATGCGGCGACCAATAATTGCGAAAATAGACTGGGCTCTTCGCGCTCTTTACCAATGACGTTGACGTTGTGATTAACCAAGTCATCCATCAGCTTGGGGTCTTGAATATTCGGACGTACAGACCTGAACTTGGTGCCGTCGTTGCGTTCACCTTGAATAATCAAGTCGGCAATAACAACCTCACTGACCCGATCATTGCGCACCTCATTCAAAAATACAGAGTAATCGATATTATTGTTTTCAGGCTCTGGGGCAAAGCTGTTAAAAACTGACATTAGAATGGCTGCTAAAACTAACCATACCACTATATTTTTTGCCAAATCGTTCAATTTCTTTTCCTCTTTAGTTGGCTTTAAGGCCTTTGGCCACCAGATACACTTCCCGCGATCGCGATCTTGAAGCTTCTGGTTTAATAATAGACACTCCATTAAACATTTTTCTAACTTCTAGCACAAACGGATCAAATCCTTGCCCTTGAAACAATTTGGCTATAAAAACGCCTTTGCTGGTCAATACCTTTCCAGCTAACTCCAAGGCTAATTCTGCTAGATATATTACCGCGGGCTGATCTACGGCTTTGTTACCACTTAAGTTGGGGGCCATATCAGAAATTACAAGGTCGACAGGCCGATTTTCAATTAAATTCAAAAGTTCTTCAAATACGGATTCTTCGGTAAAATCACCCTCAATAAAGTCTACGCCGGCAATGGCGTCCATTGGCAGTATATCCAGTGCGTGAACCCTGCCATCATGACCAACCAGGCGAGCAGCTACTTGCGACCATCCTCCTGGTGTTGACCCTAGATCTACGATTGTCATCCCCGATCGGATTAGACGATCTTTCTCGACAATTTCCAGTAATTTATAGCTGGCACGAGATCGATAGCCATCAACCTGTGCTTTTTTAACAAAAGGGTCGTTAACATGTTTTTTTATCCAACTACGATCTTTAGATTTCGCCATGGGTTAGTTTTCGCTAGAATGTCCACCTTACTCATTGAGCCTAGCATTATGACAAGTTCCGCAGCAGATAAAAAACATTTACGACGTTTAGGGCACAATCTTAAGCCAATCGTTACCATCGCTAACAAAGGACTGACCGATTCGGTCAATTCTGAGATCGATCGTGCGCTGAATGATCATGAGTTAATTAAGATCAAAGTATCAGTTGGCGACCGAGACGCTAAAAAACTTATTAGCGAAGAGATTTGTCAAATTCATAAGGCCCAACTAATGCAGTCGATAGGCCATGTGTTGTTGATTTTTAGAGCCGCATTGAAACCAAACCCCAAATTATCGAATCTGTTGCGCAAGTAGCAGCCTACAAAAGGTTCCTACCCACGGATGGGGTTGTGGCATAATCTGGAGTCAAGACAGGGTACTAATGTGAAAGAGTCTACAAAGATAATTGTTATCGATTTCTTCCTCAAGCCGGTGGCGGTTGGGCTATTTGTTGCTGCCGTGTTGCTGTTAGTAGTACCTGAACTTCGCCCAAGTACTAAAATTCAGCCTGATGACCCTATGGCATTGCGCCAATCTGACCTTGGTTCTAATTGGTCTGGCGCGGTTTCATATGCATCCGCAGTAGCTCTGGCAGCCCCGTCAGTGGTCAACATTTACACCTTAAAAGAAAGGCGCTCGGCGAATGATAATACTCCCAGAACCTCTTTAGGCTCTGGCGTAATTATGCAGTCGGACGGCATAATATTAACTAACCACCATGTAATTGATGGTGCGGTTAAAATTTTGGTTCTGCTGTATGACGGTCGTGAAGCACCCGCCACTATTATTGGCAGTGACCCTGAAATTGACTTGGCCGTTTTAAAAATTAATATCGGTGGATTAACACCCATCACTGTAGGGGAGCCCTCTCAAGCTCGAATCGGTGACGTTGTTTTGGCGATCGGTAATCCGTCTGGGATCGGCCAATCTGTCACTCAAGGCATTATCAGCGCCAAAGGTAGGAATATTCAGCAAAAAAATATCTTTGAAAACTTTATTCAAACTGACGCTGATATTAATGCTGGTAGCTCAGGTGGCGCACTCATTGATGCCTATGGTAATTTGCTGGGCATTAACACAGCAACGCTAAATGGCACTGGTGCTTACGGCATTAGCTTTGCCATTCCCGCAGATGCCGCGGAAAAAGTATTACAAGACATTCTTCAATTTGGTCGCGTGGTTCGAGGCTGGCTTGGAATGACCGCAAGCCCAGGGTTTTTACCCGAAAATATCGCTGACCAACTCGGCGTATCACAAATATTTGGCGTTACAGATCTCACTGTGGGTGGACCAGCAGACAAAGCCGGCATGCAGCGCGGTGATATTATTTTCAAAATTGATGGTGCCTTTGTGACAGACCCAGCGGCTAGCGTGAGCCAGATCGTTAATGTATCACCGGGGCAACCGATTAAACTAAGCGTACTTAGAAAAGATCAAGTAAAGCAATTCAGTATCATTGCCGGTGATCGCGGCGAGGCGATTACCAAAGGTCTACTTTAGTAAACTTGCCAGGGCATTAATAAGCTGCCGGTTCTGCGCCTCTGTGCCGACAGTGATACGCAAAAACTCTTCAATTCTTGGCTGTTTAAAGTGCCTAACAATAATACCTAAATCTCGCAGTTGATCTGCAATCGTCTCGGCAGGTTTTTGCGTCGGACGGACAAATACGAAGTTAGCCGCGGACGGCAGCACATCAAAATGTAAGGCTTTTAGCTGCACAGAAAGCCATTCACGGCTCGCCATGACCTGATTGCGGGTGTCATCGAAATACGTCTGATCTTCAAAAGCAGCAATGCCCGCTGCGATCTGCAGATGTCCCAGAGGGTAGGAATTAAAGCTGTTTTTAACCCGCTCAAGCCCCTCAATTAGTTGCACAGAGCCAAGTGCGTAACCAATGCGCATACCTGCCAAACTTCGTGCTTTGGACATAGTTTGAACAACGATCAAATTGTCATATTGGTTGATCAAAGTCACCGCCGATTGACCGCCAAAATCAATATAGGCTTCATCGACCACCACCACCGAGTGCTGGTTTGCTTTTAACAACTCTTCTACGGCTTTTAACGGCAGTACTCTGCCTGTAGGGGCATTGGGGTTAGGGAAAATAATGCCGCCATTTGGACGTTTATAATTCTCTAAATCCAGTGACAGGTCATCGGTCAAAGGGATTTTTTTATAGCTAATATCATAAAGCTTACAAAAAACCGGGTAAAAGCTGTAGCTTATATCTGGGAACAGCAGTGGCTCTGAGTGCTTTAATAAGCCATTAAAAACGTGAGCTAGGACTTCATCAGATCCATTGCCGAGAAAAACCTGATCGGCAGTGAGATTATAGTATTTAGCTACGGCTTCCTTGAGACTGTCTGCACCAGGAGGTGGGTACAGACGCAGATCTTGATTTAGAAGTGATGCCATAGCCGTCAGTACCAATGGCGATGGGCCAAAGGGGTTTTCGTTGGTATTTAACTTAGTAATATTAGTCATACTCGGCTGCTCACCCGGGATATAGGGTTCCAGTTGTGTGACTAAATCACTCCAGTATTTACTCATTGAATTGCCTTTTAGTGCGGCTAATTTTAATCTTTAATTCGGTATTCAGCAGCCCGTGCATGGGCAGTCAGCGATTCTGCACGACCCAACACTGAGGCAATTTTACCTAAGTCAGAAGCACTTTGCTCTGAACAGTAAACAATAGAGCTTCGTTTTTGAAAGTCATAAACGCCCAACGGCGAAGAAAAGCGCGATGTGGCTGAGGTAGGCAATACATGGTTGGGCCCTGCACAATAGTCACCCAGAGCCTCCGATGTGTAGCGCCCCATAAAAATAGCCCCCGCATTACGAATTTTGGGCAGCCACGCTTGTGGATCTGCAACGGATAATTCCAAATGCTCCGGCGCGATACGATTAGAGATTTCTACTGCGTGCTCGGCATCGGCAACCTGAATGAGTGCTCCACGGCTGGCTAATGACTTAGCTATAATTTCACTACGTTCCATTTCTGGAAGTAATCGCGTCATGCTTGCGTGCACCGCGTCTAAAAAATCAGCATCCCAGGCGAGTAAAATAGACTGAGCTTCTTCGTCATGCTCGGCCTGAGAGAACAGATCCATTGCCACCCAATCAGGGTCAGTATTGCCATCGCAGATGACTAAAATTTCGCTCGGACCAGCAACCATATCCAGGCCTACAGAACCAAATACAAAACGTTTGGCGGTGGCTACATATATATTACCCGGGCCAACAATTTTATCTACTTTAGGCACGCTTTGGGTGCCATAGGCTAAGGCGGCGACCGCTTGGGCTCCACCAATAGTGATTACCTTATCTACACCGGCAATAGCCGCTGCCGCCAGCACAACCGGGCTAAGTTCGCCATCTGGCGCCGGAACCACCATGATTATTTCATCAACACCGGCAACTCGCGCAGGTATGGCATTCATTAAAACCGATGAGGGGTAACTTGCCTTGCCGCCGGGCACGTAAATACCCACTCGCTCTATAGGGGTTATTTGCTGACCCAACAGGGTGCCGTTGGCTTCCTGATATTGCCACGACTCTTGTACCTGGTGGCGATGATAATCTTCAATGCGTTTAGCGGCTTCCAACAATGCCTGGCGGGTATCTTCATCAATAGACTCCAACGCCTTGTGCATTTCTTCAGGAGCAATGCACAACTCCTCAACATCAGCACAGGTTCGACGATCAAAGCGATTGGTATATTGCAGCAGTGCTGAGTCACCATGGCTACGGATCTCACCGATAATTTCACGGACAACGTTCTCTACTGTACTGTTAGAAACGGAGTCCCAATCGATCAAGGCGGTCAATGTACCTGCGAATGTACTCTCGCTGGCGTTTAATCTTGAGATGGCGCAGCGTTGGGAATCATTGGAACTGTTCATTTCATTACGACTCGGGTGAGTGCGTTGACTGTCGACTGAAGTTCACTGAATTTGGTCTTCATGGCTGCTTTATTCACAATCAATCGAGCGCTAATATCAGCTATTTCATCTCGTGCTTCTAAGCCGTTAGCCCTCAGTGTATTACCAGTATCGACGATATCGACAATCTCATGCGCCAAATCTAAAATAGGAGCAAGCTCCATAGCGCCAAACAATTTAATCAGATCTGCCTGCCTGCCCTGCTCCGCGTAAAACTGGCGCGCGACGTTAATATATTTTGTCGCCACTCGCAGTCGACCTTTCTGAACAGAGGATCCAACAGGTACTGCTGTCATGAGCTTACATTTAGCAATGCCTAGGTCTAATGGCTCATAGTAGCCGTCACCCTGATGCTCGAGCAAAACGTCTTTGCCGGCAATACCGATGTCAGCAGCCCCAAATTGCACGTAGGTGGGTACATCCGAGCCGCGTAAAATTATCAGCCGCAACCCTGGACGATTTGTTGGGAATACCAGCTTTCGGCTGGAAAAAATATCTTCCGTAGGCACAATCCCTGCTTCCTCTAAGAGCGGCAAGGTCTCCTTTAGAATGCGCCCTTTGGTGAGCGCTAAGGTAATCTGTGTCATGGCTTTTTATTTAACTCACTTAATTTAGTTAGGGGTCAGGTACTGTTTCTATTAATTGGGCACACGTCTTATCTTTGCACCTAATTGCCTCAGCTTTTCTTCAATACGCTCATATCCACGGTCAATATGATAAATTCGATCAACGATAGTTTCCCCCTCGGCAACCATTCCCGCAATCACCAAAGCTGCTGATGCTCTAAGATCTGAGGCCATGACTTGGGCGCCAGTTAATTTTTCCACCCCCGAAACAATGGCAGAATTACCTTCGACAACAATTTTAGCGCCCATCCGATTTAGCTCTTGGACCTGCATTAAGCGATTTTCGAAAATGGTTTCAGTAATAACACCAGACCCTTCGGCTACTGCATTAACTGCGGTGAGTTGGGCTTGCATATCAGTAGGGAATGCGGGATAGGGTGCCGTTTTAAGGCTAACGGCTTTTGGCCGCCTGCCCTGCATATCCAGCTCAATCCAATCGTCTCCTACCGTTATTATTGCACCTGTCTCTTCTAATTTCAGTAGCACCGCCTCTAACGTCGATGGGTCTGTTTGCTTAACCTTAACTTTGCCTCCGGTCGCTGCCGCGGCAGCCAGATAAGTACCCGTCTCAATGCGGTCAGGCATCACCCTAAACGTACCGCCGCTAAGCTTGTCGACGCCCTCAATGACCACTGTGCTGGTGCCAGCACCCAGAATCTTGGCGCCCCAGGTATTTAAGCAGTTCGCTAAATCAACAATTTCAGGCTCTCGAGCTGCATTCTCTATGGTGGTGGTACCCTCTGCTAATACAGCTGCCATCATTAAGTTTTCAGTAGCCCCCACCGATACCAGATCCATCAAAATACGGGCTCCCTTTAGACGCCCATCGCAAGTAGCCTTGATATAGCCTTTATCAACTTCTATTTTTGCACCCATAGCTTCGAACCCACGCAAATGGAGGTCGACGGGGCGACTACCGATAGCACATCCGCCAGGGAAAGACACGTTGGCTTCACCGTAGCGAGCTAGCAATGGTCCCAATACCAAAATCGAGGCACGCATTGTCTTAACTAGGTCGTAAGGTGCTGTGGTGCTATTAAGGGTCGAATTATCGACCTCTAAAGACATTTTCTCGTTAATACTAAGACTGACCCCAAGGGTTCCTAACAACTCAATGGTTGTAGTTACATCTTGTAAGTGAGGCAAATTAGTAATCGTTACTAGACCATCACATAATAGTGATCCAGACAATATAGGAAGAGCCGCATTTTTAGAACCCGAGATCAAGACTTCACCTCTGAGCGGACCAGCGCCTTGAATAATCAGTTTATCCATCGGATACCCTTAAATAAAAAATTTGTATAAAAATGAAATAATGTAGAGACCGATAACATTGATCTCTCGGCAATTACTCGGCGCGTTCCTTCCATTCCTGCTGAGTAAATAACTTCATAGTCACCGCGTGTATGTCGCCCGATGAAATTTGCTCATTTAAAGCCTTGTACACAAGTTGCTGACGTTGCACAGCTCGCTTTCCGTCGAAAAGATCACCGACAGCCACGACATTAAAGTGATTGCCTTGATTCTCCACTTGAATAAGGCAGTCTGGCAGCGTGTTTTCTAAATGGAGTTTAACCTCTTCAGCGTTCATTTTTTCTCACTTAAAGTGCTTTATCGCACATTTTATTTAGACCCTGACAGCCAGTTTTCGATCACTTGATCGATATTACCCGATGACTTTCGTGCTGCATTCAAGAACTGGCTCGCGAAAGTCTTACTTAAATCTATGCCGTTTAGCGTCACGTTAACAACATTCCACTCTCCAGTGGCTTTTTTCTGATACATCAAATACTGGAGTGGATACACAGCAGCTTCACTACGAATTTCTTGTTTAGCTACAACCCTTCTCTGCTTGTCGGCCAACGCTTGCTTATTGATGAGCACAATTTTTTCGTTGCCATAACTCATCAATCCGCGGCCATAGGTTTCCACCAAACCCTGCCGAAAAGCTACCTCAAATCGGGCTCTCTGAACTTTTGATGATGACTTGGCATATTTACCCATTACTTTTTTTGCCACGAAATTAAAATCAACAAATCCCGTCATCAGCGTATTAAGCGCTTCAAAGTAAGCTTCTTCATTAGCCGGATATCTGTCTTTATGCTTATCAATAATTATCAGCAACTGACCCGTCATCTGTTCAATATTGTCGAACGGATTTTGTTGGCTGTTAACTACCCCGCCGGGGGTTTGAGTAGACGCCACTGAACTCAGCCCAAAAGCTAAGCAAATAATGGTAATAAAACGACCTAATGTCATCATAATTTGTTTCCTCTGTTAATCCTTTAACTCAGCTCCTAGAGCTGCTGTATAGCTATTTTCTAGCATAAAAAGTTTCTGCTGATACACTGCATACTTTTCCAGTCGCGCACTATACCATTCTCAGGTAGTCGAATAAATACAATGCACACGATCTTTGGAGATCTCATGCCAGCACTTTCAATCCCTATTGTCGCTTTAATTGCGGGCCTATGCGGCCTAATATGGGGTGCAGACAGGTTTGTTAGCGGCAGTGTCGGTATTGCACGCAGTCTTGGGATCTCTTCGCTGGTCATCGGATTGACCGTCGTTTCAATCGGTACTTCTGCGCCCGAAATAATTGTGTCGATAAATGCTGCGTTGAAAAATTCTGGTGGGCTCGCTGTGGGTAATGCGATCGGATCAAACCTTGCCAATATCGGGCTAGTACTCGGCATTACTGCGCTGGTGGCACCCATTCCAGTTCAAAAACACCTACTGTACCAAGAAACTCCAGTGCTCTTACTGATTACAGCATTGGCTGGATTATGCCTCTATGACGGCCAACTAAATCGTATCGAGAGCCTTGCTCTTGGTCTACTGGTCATTCCCTTGCTTATCATGGTGGTGAAGTACAAAAAGAGTCACCCTGATTCAGAAATTGCTGACCACGAAGACCTGGAACCCAATGTTAGCTTAAAAAAATCTAGTATCTGGCTTTTCATTGGACTGGGTGTTCTCTTAGTCGGCGCAGAAGTCACGGTTTGGGGCGCTAAGTCAATTGCCCTTCATTTTGGAATTAGCGATCTTATTATAGGTTTAACGGTCGTCGCTATTGGCACCAGCCTTCCTGAATTAGCCGCGTCGGTTATGAGCGCAAAGCGCGGCCATCATGACATCGCCGTGGGAAATATTTTCGGCTCAAATCTATTTAATATTTTGTTAGTGATGACAGCCGCAGGGATAATTTCACCAATCGCTCTATCTCCAGAGGTTTTTACTCGAGACTATGTTGCCCTAGCTGCAATGACCCTACTACTGGTAGCGATCGTCGCGTTTGCGCTTATAAAAGGCGCTAAAACACCAGGTGGCGCTTTTATTTCTAGAGTTATTGGTGTCATCTTGTTGGCGGCCTATTGTAGTTACTACATAATTTTGTGGCCTTCAATGGTTACAAGCTAATGCTTACTTGATCAGCCCTTTTCATCATATAATAGCGACTACAACAATAACTGAACGCAAAACCTCGGATTTTGAAATGACAGACTTTATAGAGTCAGGCAAGCGAACTATTCAAATGGAGACCGATGCAGTAAGAGAGCTGTCGTCTAGAATCGGCGTCCCCTTTGTCACTGCATGCAAAACGATTCTGTCCTGCGAAGGTCGCGTTGTCGTTATCGGCATGGGAAAGTCAGGCCATATAGGCAACAAAATTGCAGCAACACTAGCCAGCACAGGCACACCTGCATTTTTTGTCCATCCAGGAGAGGCCAGTCATGGTGATCTTGGCATGATCACCAAAGGTGACGTGGTGATTGCGATATCCAATTCGGGTAATACTAATGAAATTCTTACTCTAATACCGTTAATTATTCGTTTGGGCATCCCTTTGATTAGTATGACCGGCGATGATCAATCTCAGCTGGCTCAAGCGGCCTGCGCAAATCTAGATGTATCGGTAAGCAGTGAGGCCTGCCCTCTAAACTTAGCCCCAACAACCAGCACTACCGTTACCTTAGTGATGGGAGATGCACTCGCGATAGCACTTCTAGAGGCTCGAGGATTTACCGCCGAGGACTTTGCTTTTTCCCACCCCGGGGGTGCCTTAGGACGTAAGCTACTGCTCCGCGTCGGCGATATTATGCATAGAGGTGATGAGATGCCCTCAGTAATGGCCGACCAACCACTGCAAGCGGCTCTTCTTGAAATGACCCAAAAGGGCTTCGGAATGACCACCGTTATGTCCCCGGAAAATAAATTAATAGGTATCTTTACCGATGGTGATTTGCGTCGAATTTTTGATTTAAGTGTCGACATTACAAATACACCCATCGGTGATGTGATGTCCATGAGCCCAAAAACTATCCATCAAAATATGTTAGCTGCTGAAGCCTTAACGATTATGGAAAACTCAAGCATAACAGCGCTTATTGTTGAGGATGATCATCAACACCCTGCAGGTGTGGTCCATCTGCATGACATTCTTCGAGCGGGAGTCGTTTAGTGCCTATTCCTTCTAAAGATATACTCAGCGCTGCGAAAAATATCAAACTTTTGCTTCTTGATGTAGATGGTGTGCTAACCGATGGGAAGCTCTACTACGGCAATAGCGGCGAAGAATTGAAGGCTTTTAATATTCAAGATGGTCTGGGTATAAAATTGCTGCAGCAAGCCGGAATACAAGTTGGAATAATAACCGGGCGTGTGTCTGCTTTATTGCAAAGACGAGCCGATGAGCTGGGGATCAGCCCTGTCATTCAAGGTCGTGAAGACAAATTAACCGCTTTGAGAGAATTATTACAAGGCATGAATTTGGGTTTAAATGAAATTGCCTTCATGGGAGATGACCTTCCCGATCTTTCAGTCATCAACACCGTCGGATTAGGTATCACTGTAGCAAATGCTAGCAGTACTTTGACTACAGAGGCAGCTTGGCAGACACGACGGTCCGGTGGCGATGGTGCCGTGCGCGAAGCTGCGGAGATGATCCTCAGAGCCCAGAATAAATTTGATGCTCTTGTGGAGCAATTTAAGTGATTCGTCAATCATTCATAAGTGTTATTTTGCTACTGATTGTCGGTTGGTTTTTGGTGGTATGGGATTCTCCTCCAGAATCTTTTATGCGTAAAAATGACGGTCAACTGGTTCAAAAACGCAGTGTTGATAGCTATATGACTGGAATAAGCAGTCGGCGTTTTTCAGATAATGGCGATGAGTTGTTCTTCCTTACCTCGTCTAAGATGGAATTATTTAAAGGCGAATCTGGAGTGGTACTTTCTACACCGCGTTTTGTTACTGTCTCTAACAAAGGTAAAGGCGAAGATACCGGTGTATCTTTTGTTGCCAACACCGGAACCCTTTCTGAGGACGGTCGCAACCTAGTATTAAATGGTGACGTAGAAGCGGTTATCGCCGGTAAAAATAGCCAGAGCATAATGACCTCAGATAGCCTCGAGTACGATGCCCCCAACATGCTAATTACAACAGATGGTAATTTTACTTTAACCACTCCCGCATTATCGGTCTCTGGCAAGGGACTCAATGCCAACCTTAGTGAAGAGATTTTTACGATGAACTCCAAAGTCCGTGCCGTTCATGAAGCTACTTAGATACATTCTACTGTTCTTTTGCTTAGTCCTGCCTATGCTGTCGGCATCGGTTTATGCTGATGGCAATCAAGCTATTGCAGTCAATGCTAACTATGCTAAGCGCAATGAGGTCACCGGACTGACAGAGTATCGTGGCAATGTGGTTATTCGGCAAGGTACTACTCTAATCAACGCTGACCGAGTGATTATTTACTACGAAGATGACAAGGTCAGTCGTATATCGTGTACCGGAGCACCCGCGCGTTACCAACAAATGTCTGCAATTGATGATAACCTAATCATCGCGCGCGCTGAGAGTATTGAGTATCTTGTTACTGAAGATGCGATTAACTTAAAGAGCAATGCTGCATTGACTCGCAACGGTACCTCTATAAAGGGCGATAGCATTAACTATGACCTAGCAAAAGGTACATGGACAGCCAAGGGTAACGAGGAAGGTGAACAAAAGCGGATTCAACTGGTCATTCCACCGTTCAATCAAAATACAATAGATGAAGAACTGCCAAGCGAAAAAGAAACATTGTCAGATCAATTAAAGGACATCACCTAATGGCCGTCTTAGAGGCACGAAATCTTGCTAAGGCTTATGCCAAAAGACCGATCGTAAAAGATGTGTCTCTGTCAGTAAAGCAAGGGGAAATTGTTGGGCTACTAGGTCCTAATGGCGCCGGTAAAACTACCTGCTTCTACATGATTGTAGGCTTGGTGGCACAAGACGGCGGCAATGTTTACATTGATGGTGAAGATATAACAGCTTTGCCGATGCATGGTCGCGCTCGCAGAGGGCTCGGGTATTTGCCACAAGAGCCTTCTATTTTCAGAACACTTAGCGTTGAAGATAATATTCTAGCAATATTGGAAACGAGAAAAGCTCTCTCTCGACGTGAGCGCAACGAGATACTGACAACATTGTTAAACGAATTCCACATTTCTCATTTGGCGAAAAGTATCGGCATGAGCCTTTCTGGAGGAGAGAGACGGCGCGTTGAGATTGCTCGCGCGCTGGCGGCTGATCCTCAATTTATATTACTTGATGAGCCTTTTGCAGGGGTTGACCCTATCTCTGTTAATGATATTAAAAACATTATTCGTCACCTCCGCGATAAAGGTATTGGCGTTCTAATCACTGATCACAACGTGAGAGAAACTCTAGACATATGCGAACACGCATATATTATTGGCGAAGGCCATGTTATTGCCGAAGGCACTACCGAGCATATTTTAAAGGACGAAAAGGTTAAAAAAACCTATCTTGGCGAGCATTTCACCCTTTAATAATATCTTATTATTATTAAATGCATTGCCATACTGATAGTGTTGGCACTAAAATTGCAGTCCAACTAGACTTATAACTATTTAATATGCGCCCAGGCTTACAATTAAAATTTAGCCAACAGTTAACGATGACGCCCCAGTTGCAGCAGGCGATTAAGTTATTACAGTTGTCTACCCTCGAGTTAAGTCAAGAAATCACTGAACAAATTTACAGTAATCCTCTATTAGAAGTCGATGAAGGGGCAGGCAGCCAGTCGAGCGATGATCCTGAAAAGTCTCCCTCTGAATATGAGAATACGATGACTGGCGGACTAAACCTCGATGATAATAAAAATCATAATGTCGCTGAGGACGCAACAGAAAAACCAATTACCGAAATTGAAGCAGAGAATGATTGGCTGACTGAGAAATCTACAGAGTTAGCCGTTGAAGCAAACTGGGAAGAGAATTTCAGCGCCAGCCCCCCTACATCGAATACTAGTGGAGAGGCTAATTGGGAGCAGGTCTATCAGGTTACTGAATCACTCCAAGATCACCTGTTGTGGCAATTGAACTTAACGCCTTTTACTCTGCGAGACAAACAGATTGCTGAAGCTTTTATAGATTCAATCGAAAATTCAGGTTTTATCAATGAAAATTTAGCCGACATAATATCTCACCACGAGTCCAATACCTCGGATGATCCGATAGAGGAGGATGAATTATTAGCAGTACTGCATAGACTACAGCAGTTTGATCCTCCCGGAGTACTTGCCAGGAATGTTCGCGAATGCCTTCTGATTCAGCTATATCAGTTGTCGACGGACACTCCTTTTGTCGTCCAAGCTATAAGACTCACCTCTGAGTTTTTAACCGATATTGCCTCTATAGATCTCAACAGTCTTGCCAAGAAAACTCACTATGAAATAGATGAACTACAAAGTGCCATTAAATTGATTCAAAGTTTGAATCCTCGCCCGGGTGAATCCTTAGCCGAAAATAACACTGAATATATTGCGCCTGATGCCTACGTAGAGAAAATTGCTGGCCGCTGGCAAGTCCGTCTCAATGACAGCAACATGCCGCGCCTCAAGATAAACGAAGTCTACTCAAGCTTAATCAAGCGCTCTGACAATAGTGAACAAAATCAGTATTTAAAAGATAATTTAGCAGAAGCGCGATGGTTTTTGCGTAGCCTGGAAAGTCGTAATGAAACATTGATGCGTGTTGCTATTACTGTCGTAGAGCTACAGCAAGCGTTTCTAGATGATGGCCCCATTGGCATGAAACCGATGGTTTTGGCCGATATTGCGACTAGATTAGAACTACACGAGTCAACAATATCGCGCGTAACTACAGCAAAATATTTAGCCACGCCACAAGGAATTTTTGAGTTAAAGTATTTTTTCTCAAGTCATGTTGGCACTTCCTCTGGTGGAGAGTGTTCATCAACGGCAGTTTGCGCTATTCTAAAAACTCTGATTGAGGCGGAAAGGCCTTCGAAGCCATTAAGTGACAACAAACTAATGGCTTTACTGGAACAGCAAGGGATTCAGGTGGCTCGCCGCACGGTAGCCAAATATAGAGAGAGCCTGGGCATACCGTCTTCGAGCCAGAGAAAACGATTCGAAAATACTATCTAAAAGGAGTATTACATGCAGATGACCATCAGTGGGCACCATTTAGACGTCACAGACCCAATAAGAGAATACGTTACCAATAAATTATCAAAACTAGAGCGGCACTACGAACAAATAACTAGCACTACTGTAATGCTGACCGTCGAGAAATTGAGACAGAAGGCCGAGGCTACAGTTCATGTAAGCGGTGCAGAGCTTTTCGCCATAGCCGAGCATGAGGATATGTATGCGGCAATAGATGCTCTGGCCGACAAGTTAGACAGACAAATTATTAAGCACAAAGAAAAACACCGGGGGCACTAACCGAAACAATGAAAATCACCGACATCCTCTCTCCTGTCACAACACAAAGTCGCTTAGCCTGGCCAAGTAAGAAGCGTGTTCTTGAAAATTTATCATCCTTGGTCAGTGACTACTTAGGCAATGATGAGGATCAAGCTGAGAATCTATTTCACAGTTTTGTGGCGCGTGAAAAACTCGGTAGTACGGCTATAGGGGATGGAGTAGCGATACCTCATTGCAGGGCCCTAGGGGTGAAGCGAATCCACGGGTGCCTATTAACGCTTGAGAATCCTATAGACTTCGATTCCGTTGATGACCAACCGGTTGATCTTATATTTGCGTTAATCGTCCCCGAAGAGAAAAATGACGAGCATTTGGCCACGCTGGCGAGAGTAGCCGCACTTATGCAAAAAGGTTCTTCTCGACAGTTACTGCGTGAATGTGAAAATAGTCAGGATCTGTATAACACGGCCATAGCATTGGAGCGCGCTAACTAATGTTGCGTCTGGTTATTGTTAGTGGTCGCTCGGGCTCGGGGAAGACATCCGCTCTCAATATTCTTGAGGATGTAGGATTTACCTGTATTGATAATCTGCCTGCAAGTTTGTTGCCCAATCTAATCAAGGAACTCAACTCAGAGAACTCCGGCAATAGTCAGCTAGATCTAATGAACGATCTCAATTCAGCAACCACTAACTATGATACACAGCTAGCAGTCGGTATTGATGCCAGGAATATCGCCGGTGACCTTAACAAACTACCGGAAATATTAAGTCAAATTGAGGCCGGAGGTATTGATGTCAGCGTGATTTTTCTGCAGGCACGTCGGTCTGATCTGATCCGCAGATATAGTGAGACTCGGCGCAAGCACCCGTTGAGTAGCGACACTGTCGGTCTATCTGAAGCTATTGATCTTGAAGAAGAAATACTTTCACCAATACTAAAAATTTCAGACCAAAATATTGATACCTCGGGGCTTTCACTCCACCAACTACGAGACCTTATCAAAAATACTGTGGTGCCCAATAGTAGTGATACCATGTCAATCCTGTTTGAATCTTTTGGATTTAAACGCGGCTTACCTGATGCAGCTGACTTTATTTTTGATGTACGATGCCTACCAAATCCTTACTGGAAGCAAGAGCTAAGAATTCAAAATGGCAATGATGCCGGGGTTATTGAATTTTTAGAGGGTCAGGTGGAGGTGGCCGCCATGCTTGCTGATATTATTGGCTTCTTGACGCGATGGATTCCTAAATTCCAAGCCAATAATCGTAGTTATTTGACTATTTCTATTGGCTGCACTGGCGGCCAACATCGGTCAGTTTATATATCAAACCGGCTGCATGAACATTTTTCAAAAGATTACCCCTCAGTACAAATCGTGCATAAAGAGTTGCCCAAGTGATCGCGATGGGCATATTGTTATGATCCAAACTAAAATCAAAGTTATCAATAAGCTGGGGCTGCATGCTCGCGCCGCAACCAAATTGGCGAGCCTGGCGGGCCGCTACTCATGCGCAATTCGCACGGGTGAAAAACCACCACTAGTTGATGCAAAAAGTATCATGTCACTAATGCTCCTCGCTGCAAATCAAGGGACCGATCTTATATTTGAGTTTGATGGCCCAGAACAAGAGCAGGCTCACACTGCGATGCGAGCGTTATTTGACGATTATTTTGGCGAAGGCGAGTAAATTCAAAGTTATCTTTAACCCTTTCAATCTTAACGAACAACCGACAAATGCAAATATCTCCTATTCTATTTAGGCATACAAAGTTAGAATAGAGCTTCGTCCAGCCCAAGTGGATCGACCGGGATTACAACCTATGATTGTCAGTGATAAATTACTTGCCAAACTCGACAACTCGATTGATTCAGTCACACTGAATCAGGTTAGGCATACCCTTAATAATCTCGCACCTCCGGACATTGCGCATCAACTTGAAATTGCCCCTCCAAAATATCGCCATATTCTCTGGGAACTGGTCGAATCGCAGGTTTCTGGTGAAGTACTTCAAGACTTATCCGATGACATACAACTAGAATTCCTTAATAAGATGGACGGTGCCGAAGTTGCCCTCTTGACTGAAGGACTAGATGTAGATGATATCGTTGATATTCTGCAACAGTTACCAGACCGAGTGGTACCTGAAGTACTAAAGGCCATGTCACTGCAAGATCGCCAGCGTGTTGAAACAGCATTGACCTATAAGGAGGATACCGCCGGCGGCCTCATGGACACTGAGATTATCACTGTAAGGCCGGATATTTCAGTCGATGTTGTTCTCAGGTACCTAAGGCGCTTTGAAGAACTTCCAGAGACCACGGACAATCTTTTCGTGGTTAGTCGCGACGATACTTTTTTGGGTAATTTATCGATAGGTAAGTTACTCACCTCTTCTCCGACAACCACCGTTCGCGAGGTGATGAATACAGAATTCAAAGCCATTGACGTTAATCTAGTGGATTCAGATGTCGCCATTCTATTTCAGCGCTATGACCTTGTCTCTGCACCAGTTATCGATGAGAGTCGTCGGTTGCTAGGAAGAATCACAATTGATGATGTAGTCGATGTTATCGTCGAGGATGCTGATCATTCTTTACTAGCTATGGCTGGACTCAGCGATACTGAAGACACCTTTTCGTCCATTGGTCGCACAGCTCCCCGTCGCGCAGTCTGGCTAGGGGTCAATTTACTGACCGCCATCTTGGCCTCATCAGCAATTAGTCTATTTGAAGCTACACTGGACAAAGTCGTTGTACTTGCCATCCTAATGCCCATTGTCGCAAGTATGGGTGGTGTAGCCGGAAGTCAAACACTCACTGTGGTAATTCGAGGCATGGCTTTGGGGCAGGTTGAGAGAGGCAATATAAGCTGGCTGTTGAGTAAGGAATTTGCGGTCGGCGTTTTAAATGGGTTGTTGTATGCCGTTGTAGTCGGCGGTATCGTTTCTGTATGGTTTCAAGATTTCAGAATGGCAGTCATAATTGGACTTGCGATGGCTATAAACTTAATGGCTGCTGCTCTTACAGGGACTATTTTACCGGTGATATTAAGATCTCTAAAGATCGACCCCGCTCTTGCGGGTTCGGTTATTCTTACCACGATTACTGACATTGTCGGCTTTGTTTCCTTTCTGGGACTAGCCGCAGTATTTCTTGTCTAATGGATGATTCTAAACCGCCAATGGAGTTCGACGGACCCAGTAAGTCCCAGCTCAAAAGAGACAGTCACGCGCTTCAAGCTATGGGCAAAGAATTAGTCGAAATGCCCGAGGGAAAGTTACAAAAATTTAACTTACCCGACGCTCTGAAAGAGGCTATTTATGAAGCACGCAAGCTAAAAAACCGCGAAGCCAAACGTCGTCATTTGCAATATATCGGCAAACTGATGCGTATATCAGACATCGATGAAATTCAAATCACACTGGATAAGATGGATCATCAGTCCTTAACTTATCGCCAACACTTTAAACAACTGGAAGTCTGGCGTGAACGGATTATCACTCAAGGAAACAAGGGAATAGAGTCTTTTTTAAAAGATTACCCACGCGCAGAGCGGCAGCAGTTGCGTAACTTACAGCGTCAGGCCAATCGTGAAATAGAACTTAAAAAACCACCCGTAGCGAGTCGTAAAATTTTTGAATATATTCGATCAGTCTCAGAATAAATATTCACTTTAATTTACATCAAGATGTTACTGCACCGCCTATCAGTAATAGAATTAGTTACATTACTCTTCGACTGCCGAGTTTACCGTTGAGCCTATACTTGGGCTACTTTTTAACTGTGCAGCAAATATCTTATCCACTGACACCTCTAGCTCGTCCCATGGCCCATTCACCGTATAGCTAATACTGGATAGTCGGTCTACCTGCTTACTAACCAGTTTACTGGTAATAAAGACTCCTGCAGCTGCGGGAATACCTCCGAGAAGAGCAACCACCCAGGGCAAATTAGTTGCTACGGGTAAGGTTGCCACCAGTTTAGCGTCCGCAGTTTCAGCTAGTAAATTAAAGTCTCCCGCCAAGCTCATTCTTCCGGAGGGCATTTTTACTGTTAGTGGATTTAACAAACGAGCATTCCCCTGATCAAAATGTACCGACCCTTGGAGCTGGTTATAAGCAAAATTCTCGCCGACAACATCCGAAAAGTCTAGCTGTAACCTGCGTAACCAATTAGCAAAATTAAACAGGCTAATAAGTTTAAGTGCTGGATTAGTGCCTACAGATGAATTGTAAAAACTACCTTTACTAAGCTCAATTTCAAAATTGCCCGCAAGATTTTGTTTAGAAAAACGCCATGGGTTGTCAGGCCACTGAAGGTTAAAAACAACTTCTCCGGACTCGCTGTCAACTGGCGGTGCCAAGCCAAAGCCGCTAAACAAGTCACCAATATTTTTAGTGGTGACAGAACCCTTTAGCCGGCTATGATATTTTTCACCATCAAATCCCCAGTAAAAATTTGCGCCGTCACGCTCAGGAGAGCCATCTAATTGTAATCCAAATATGTCACCGTTAATGTTACTAAATTTGGCGCCAGAATCCTGTGGCCGCAGTTCAAAGGCAAGATCACCCCATAGTGTTTCATCGAAAAATAGCCTATCAACCGAAAAGTCGAGTGCAGAAAGCGTCCTAGGATCAAAGGCCACAGTTTCAATTTTTTCTTGTAACAAACTTCTCGAGATACTTAAGCGCGTTAAATGTAATAAGGGTATTTGTTCGTTATTAATATCAAACGCTAGACGCCCATCAGCTAACTCACTGAGAAAATCAAACTCTACACCATCTGCCAGAATTCTGGCCTGAGAACGTATATCTTTAACTTTAATCCCTGCCAGCTCTAAAAAGTCAAACTTAAGATCAAACACTGGTTGCCAGGTTTTCTCAGTGCTATCCGAAACGTCAGTAAAAAGGTCGATTACTGGGCGCCATGAATCAATATCAGTGGTGGGCAAATAAGTTCCTACCAAAATAGTATTCTCGGCTGGCAGACTTAGCGCGCGATCAAAATTGATCACCCCCCGGTTTAGACCCCCATCAGTAAAACGTAAATCACTCACTAGACGGTTACCGAGGATTCCCTCAAGACGTGACAATCCAGAGTCAAAATGTAATTTTAGCGCAAACTCTTTTATCTCACCTGCGTCCTTTGCCAAAGGCTCTGGAAGTATTATCTCATTTGATGCTAACTGACTTTTTATAGTTAATGTCACCGGACTGATGTCTTCTAAATCACCATTTTCTTGGTTGGCATCGGTAACCAATATCGGGAGTGAACTAATGTTTAACAGGCCTTCCAGAGGGATTATTCCTGTAATCGTTTTGGACCAAGGGAAATCCACTAACTTGCTCAGGTTAACCGGTTCAACCGAGGTGCTGAACAGCATCTTTTGGCCATCATTTTCTGAGAACAAATGGGCGTCTATAGGTTGCCCCCAAAACTGACCAGTAATGGCCTCCGAGTACAAACCCTTAGCAACCGAGAAATTGATGGCTCCATTAAGATCTGTCACTGCTACAGGACTATTAGGGATCGATATCTGGGCGTCTATCAAGGTACCGAGAACCTGGTAGTCGCCTTTATCATATGTTCCGTCTTGTTTTTTCAACGGTATCTGCAGGGCAATCTCAGCTTGTAGTTGCCCCCCGTAACCCCAATTCGCTAAAGCACCGATATTAGATGCCAAGGTTGAGTTAGCCAAAATATTAACCGTCTGCGAAACACTTGATTCGACACTAGCATTAATCCGCAAAAGACTAGATTTTAATTGTCCCACCTCTGAATTACCTAATTGGACACCCGCATTAATAATATTTGCACCACCCAATGTACCGCGTGAGACTTGCCCTGAAGTGAAAGCGTCGTCTACCAGAATAGTTGCATCAAAGTCACGCAATCCCAACCATTTAGGATGGTAATCTAAATTAGCTCCTTCGGCATCCAATAGTAACTGTGTGGTACGCACTTGCTCTTGACCTACGCCAGGACCAGATCTTTGCAGTAGCCCAAACTGTTTCACGTTACCGCTTAAATTTGCTCCCTGGAGCCACTGTAGTAATGGAGGTGAGAGTTTGTAAGGAAGATATTGATCCGTGTAAGCAGCATCAATATTGTTAGCACCCACTATAAGAGTTACCGTGGGCCGACTTTTCTGTTCGGAATTATCTTGCTTCACCGAAAACAAAAAGCTGGCGGCTCCTGCTTCCGTTTTCGCATCTATTACCGAACTTCTAACTATAGTAGTTTTTTCTTTGGCGTTAGCTTGGATATAAACAGTGCCCAATGCTTGCTCTAGCCGCAAGTAGTCTCTGTATACGGCAGGAAAGAGTAGGCTGAAACCGTCTTTATCATCGATATGAAAAAGACCCTTATTGCCTTCAATTTCAACATAGCCATTAACGCCCCTAACACCCGGTATACCTTTGAAAGGCTCTATATCAATGTCCGTTAAATTAGCAGATGCGAAGTAGCCTGATTGATTGTGGCCAAAAGTCAGTACACTTAAATCTCCCCGAGGTCGCAGCTGATCTAGGGTTTTTAAAACGCCTTCATTAATGACATTTGTTTGCTCAATAAGATCGGATAGAAGACTCAGATTAAGGTGATTCATCGATACATCAAAATCAAACCATTGATATTGTAGTCGTTGACTAAACAAAACATCTAAAGGCCTTATCTCGCTGGCCGACCAATCTAAATCAAGGCCTTGAAGCCGAAAACCCCAGTCTTGATCAGGCATATACCATCCAGTGATATCGGCACTAATGTCTTTGATTGGTGGAGCATTGGCAAACCAGTCAAGCGGTAGCTCAGTCATCGACATCGAGCCTTCAAAATCTAAACTGCCGCCCGGCTGCATATCAAACCATACCTCACTATTTAATCCTGCACTAAAGTGATTTAGATCTTTAAAAACCTCTGGAGCAAGAGATTTCCCAAAAGCAACTAATGACTTGGAAATATCAAAATCTCGTACCTTTATATATGCCTGAGCGCTGAAGAACTCTCGATCCAACGGGTTGCCATAGCCTTCGAGAACAAAATAGACGGGCGCAACTTGCTTTGCAAAAAATAAAGACATCTCACTACGATGAAAGCTGTCGTCGTTTTCGACCTTTACAGATACTCCTGTTAACTGCGTGATCTGGCCAGAGAAAGCTTGAAGTTCTATCTGTATTTGCTCTAAATTAATCAATCGACTATGGATAAAGGGCGCTAACAGTGCCTCCAAGTCAGTGTCTGAGTCCCCCTCGAAACCTCTCAAATTCCAAACACCATTTCGGTCCTCTACCAACACTAAGGAAAGCTCAGCAATAGTGAGTTCGCGCCATATGATGTTTAAATGGCGGAGAGTTCGAAAAAAATCTAGTTCAGCACGAACCTCAGTCAATACAATCGATGGCTGCTGCGCATCGTCTTTAAGCATTAAAGTCGTAACATCGATAATCGGCACTAATCGCGGCCATTCCCCAGCTAGCTGTCCTAGTTCTACCTGCAAGCCTATATTGTCGACTAAGAAATTTTCGATATTTTCACGAAGATCATCCACATGCGCTACAGTTTGTCTGCCAATCAGAACAAGAATAATTGTTCCAATCACTAACGACACTGTACCAACAAGAAAAATGCGGCCGGTCATCGCTATGATTGTCAGTAATCTAGCAGTCATTTTTTAATCTCAACCTGGAGTAACATCAAACTGTTCTCGGGTAAATAATGGTTCATCTGTGATCACAACTTTACATTTGAAGATCTCATTAAATGTCTTCATGAAGGTGTCTTTTGAAGCCAAGATGCCCTCAATAACCTCTGAGGATGCACGAACACTAAGGGTAGTGCAATTATACATGTCCACAACGCGTTTCAATTCCCTCCAAATCTCAAAAACCACTGTATCTACCGACTTTACGGACCCATAACCATGACAATTAGAACAATCGGCATGTAACAGTTGTCGTAGACTTTGGTAGGTGCGCTTACGCCTAATTTGTACAAGGCCCAACTCAGTAAACTTAGATATAAAAACGTCTGTTCTATCTCCTTTCATAGCACTTTTTAAACTGTCCAAAACGTGTTCACGATGATGTGTATTTTGCATATCGATAAAATCAATAACAATAATACCGGATAAATTACGTAACCTTATCTGATGAGCGATCTCAGTCACTGAGCAAAGATTAGTTTGATAGACCGTTTTTTCAGGGTCGTGACGACCTACATTCGATCCGGTATTAACATCAACCGTTGCCATGGCTTCGGTTTGGTCGATTATTAAATACCCACCATTATCGAGCTCTATCCTGCCCTGCAACGCCTTCTCGACTTCAAGATCAATTCCATATTTACCAAACAGTGGCTGACTTTCGGAGTAATAATTAAGACCATTTGGAATATCAATCTTAATGTCATCGCAAAATTTCTTTAACTTGTCTAAAACACGTTTGTCATCCGCAATAATTTGCGTCAGCTCACCTACAGGTAAATCCCTTATCAGTCGCTGCTCGACAGGTAGCTCTTGATGTAGGCAACTAGGTCTGTTACCGATAGCTCTTTTGGCCTCCACACCTAACCACAAACGCTGTAGAAAATGTACATCCGCTGCTAATAGAGATAAATCGATATTGTTTGCAGCAGAACGTAAAATATAGCTTCCAGCGCAATTCTTTTGCCTCATCGGGCTAGTATCTAAAATTTCCGCCAATCCGTTTTCAAGTCTGGTCCTCTCATCTTTAGCGTTAATACGATGAGATATCTTATGGCCTGATCCATTGGGTTTATAGACCGCATAGGTTGATGCCAGAGCAAGCTTAGTTGATAACCTAGCGCCCTTTTCAGCTACTGGCTCCTTGAGCACTTGAACACTGATTTGCTGCCCCTCTCGTAGTAAATAACGGATATCTTTAATGTTATTTGAAGCGTTCGTTTGTTGATTAGGTTGAGCAATTGCATTGGCAAACACATCATCAATATGTAAAAACCCATTGCGCTCACTGCCAAAATCAACAAATGCCGCCTGTAAACCGGGCATTACTCTTGTCACGACAGCTCGATAGATATTCCCGACGATACTCAAATCATTGGTTCGCTCAATGTGAATTTCTTGAACCACCTCATCTTCCAATAAAGCGACACGCACCTCACCTGATTGACTATTAATAAGTATTTGACTGCGACTATGCTTGCTCATTTAAACTCTATTCCGCAACGGGAGATTGCCATATAGGCACATTAAATTCAGTCAGTAAACGACATGTTTCGGCAATAGGTAGTCCAACCACACCGCTATAACTACCTTCAATATGCTCAACAAAAATTGAACCATATCCTTGTATCGCGTAACCCCCGGCCTTGTCTTTGGGCTCGCCGGTGTCCCAGTACATCATTATCTCTCGCGCGGTGATGGCCCGAAAAGTGACCAATGTTTCGGACAATAAAACCAAACTTTCTGTCCCATTATTGACAGCGACTGCTGATAATACACTGTGCGTTTTACCCGATAAGGCGGCAAACATAGCTTTAAAATCTGAAGAGTCAATTGGCTTACCAAACACCTGGCCTTCAGAAACAAGGATAGTATCTGCTCCAAGTACAGGAACATTCAAATTATGCATTAGGCAACCGGCGCTAGCCTTTTCCAATGCTAGCCGACTAACATAGCTAGTAGCTGATTCAGCGGTCCTTTGAGACTCATCAATATATGGAATGACAACGCGATGGAGAACACCAATTTGATCTAAAATATCATGTCGCCTCGGAGATCCGGAGGCCAACACAAGGTCACAACTGCTCGCCACAATTTTAGTGAAAGACATATATTGGCCTTTTTGTTTATTCTAATGAATCCATCGGTTAATTCTATGACGGATTATTATCAACGTTTTCGATTAATGTTTAACAGTAATCGATCAATCGCAGGCCATACTGTCGCCGACGTCAGAGCAATTATAAGTATATAGTTATAATCCGCGGGAATCGCCCACATTAAAAGCAGCAGATTCCGCATAAGCTCTGCAAAAATAATCAAAATAAACACAAAAAGACATCGGTGTATCAGAGAGAAGTAAACTAACCACCCACTTAAATAAAGTGGGATAGCCCCGACCGTGGAAAACAGTAACACATGCAACCCAATCGGAGCTCTAAAGAGCAAATCGGCCAACAGCCCAGTTGCAGCTGCGAATCCAATCCCCCATTGGCTAGGTCTAAAAATTATCCAGCCAATAACAATTAACAGTAAAAAATTGGGTTTTAAAAGTAACAGATAGCCTGAAACTGGCACTAGCTGAAGTACTGCTGCCAGCAAAATAGAAATTATAAAAGCAAGTCCAACACCAGACTCTTTCACTGCGAGGGTCCAATTTCGCCGCCATCTTTAGATGTAAAAACAAGTAACAAATGCTTACTTCTGTCTATTTTCGCAGCTGGCGCAACATCCACCTCAATAAAACTAGCACCGGCCTTATGCTCAATATTAAGAACACTGCCAACAGGATAGCCCGCAGGAAAACGCCCGCCCAACCCAGAACTCACCAGTTGATCGCCCTCTCTGATATCTGCAGTAGGCGACACAAACCGCAATCGTAGACGGTCATAATTAGAGGTACCCTCAGCAATCGACCGCACACCATTGCGTAATATCTGCACAGGAATCGCATGAGTGCTATCGGTAATCAATAAAGCCACACTGTGGTGCTCAAACACCGAAGTCACCTGTCCCATCAAACCCTCAGCATCAAGAATTGGCTGCCCGGCATAGACATTGTCATCAGCGCCTCGATTAATAAATAATGTATGACTGTTACGACTGGGGGAAACCCCAATCACCTCAGTCACTAAGACACTATCCATTAATAGTTCTGTTGCATTGAGTAATAGGCGCAGGCGTAAATTTTCAGCAGCCAGATCTGCCATTCGTTGAATCTGCCCTCTGTGGATCAAACTCTCCTGTTTGAGTCGAGTATTCTCTACCTCTAAATCAGAACGATCAGAGAGGATAAGTTGGCCCCACTCATTTAAGCGAGCAGGCACGGTAGCCACCCAATGCGCTGGAAGAAGAGCATTATCAAAGAATTTTTCAATAGGGTTAAACCAGGTGGTATAACTATGCACAGCCATCAGCCCAGATGAAATTGCTACCACAATCAACAGACGACGGAAGATCGATGATAGTTTGATAAAGGCGTTGCTAATGGCTCTGCTCCCGAAGAATCAGTGGTAATCAAACTCTAATAAATCAGCAATCCTCCTAAAAAGCCAATCTATTGAGCTTCCTGTTATCCATAATATCTAAAAACTCGCCGCCGCCTCGAGCAACACAGGTCAGTGGCTCTTCGGCAACAATGACCGGCAGTCCAGTTTCATGGGCAAGTAACTTGTCAAGATCCTTCAGTAATGCTCCACCGCCAGTTAGAACAATCCCCGCTTCAGCAATATCTGAAGCAAGTTCCGGTGGAGACTGTTCCAAGACACGTTTCACGGCTTGCACAATACCCACTAAGGGCTCCTGGAGTGCGCCTAGAATTTCATCGCTGTTCAAGGTAAAGCGCTTGGGTATTCCCTCTGCCAAGTTGCGCCCTCTTACCTCAATCTCCCGCACTTCCTCAGTTAAATAGGCACCACCTATTTCCATTTTTATACGCTCAGCCGTGGTATCACCAATCACACTGCCATATTCACGACGTACGAAGTTAACAATGGCCTCGTCAAATCGGTCTCCACCAATACGCACTGAATCAGCATAAACAACACCGCTTAGCGATAGAATAGCAATTTCTGTAGTACCACCACCAACATCAACCACCATTGAGCCCACCGCCTCTTCAACGGGCAGTCCCGCGCCTATGGCCGCAGCCATAGGCTCATCAATTAGATGGACCTCTCGAGCTCCAGCATGATAAGCAGCTTCCTTGATGGCACGTCTCTCGACTTCAGTAGCCATGCATGGCACACAGATGAGTACTCTGGGGCTGGGGGGGAAAAAACTTTTATCATGCACTTTCTTTATAAAGTGCAACAGCATCTTCTCGGTCACCTGAAAATCAGCGATTACGCCGTCTTTTAGCGGGCGAATCGCCGTTATATCACCGGGCGTTCGGCCCAGCATGCGTTTGGCATCAACCCCTACCGCATCAACTATTTTTTGCCCCATATGATGACGGATAGCCACCACAGAAGGTTCATTAAGGACGATACCTTTGTCGCGAACATAGATGAGAGTGTTTGCCGTGCCCAAGTCGATGGATAGATCGCTGGAAAACATGCCACGAATTTTTTTAAGCATTTGCTGCGTTTCCTAAGTCATTTACACCGCAGTAATAACCGCGAAGAAATCGGTCTTTTCGAATTATTGCGCTAGAGTAGCCACAAAAGGCTGCTACTTTTTAGCGTTAAGAGCTGAGTTTAGCTGATCTCTGGACAAACTTCCCTCATCTATTGACAATTAAAGCAAATAAAACTGAAAGCTTAAAGATTAGCTGATTCAATAAACGATCTGATTAAACTAATGCGCCTTTTGTGGTACCTTACCGACGTTGGAAAGGCAATAAAAACTCATCGCACTAAAAGAGCGGTAATTGCAACATTTGCTAGGTTTAAAAATGACTATTGAAAGAGAAGAAATTAAAAAATTAGCCACACTATCGCGTCTGGCGATTGACGAAAAAACCATCGCTGATGTTACTGGCCGCCTCAGTAGTGTCTTAGCATTGGTAGATCAACTGCAGAATGCCGACACTGAGTCATTGCAGGAAATATCTCGGCCTTTCCACACCTCTCAGCGGCTGCGTAATGACGAAGTAAAGGAAACAGATCAACGCGATGCTTTTCAGGCGATAGCGCCGCAAACCCATAATGGATTATTTAGCGTTCCCAAAATGATCGAATAACCGGATTAACAATGCACAACTACACTATTGCTGAGCTTATTAAAGGGCTACAAAACAAGGAATTTTCAAGTGTCGAGTTAACTCAGCACTTTTTAGACCGAATAAGTCAATTAAATGACAATTACAACGCGGTTATTACCATTACCGGTGAACAGGCTCTAACGGCTGCGGCGCTGGCTGACAAGCGTCTTGCGAGTGGCGATGCTCCTGCCATGTGCGGAGTGCCAATCCTGCACAAAGACATCTTCTGTACTGATGGGGTGCGCACTAGCTGTGGCTCTAAGATGCTCGATAACTTTGTACCACCCTATAACGCCACCGTAGTAGAGAACTTTGCCCGCGATGGTGCCGTCATGCTGGGCAAGACCAACATGGACGAATTTGCCATGGGTTCGTCAAATGAAACCAGTTTCTATGGACCGGTAAAGAACCCTTGGGCGACAGATTCAGTTCCTGGCGGTTCTTCTGGAGGCTCTGCTGCGGCTATAGCCGCTCGATTAGCGCCTGGGGCAACCGCTACAGATACCGGTGGCTCTATTCGTCAGCCAGCGGCACTGTGCGGAATTAGCGGTCTAAAACCAACCTATGGGCGAGTATCTCGTTGGGGAATGATTGCTTTTGCCTCAAGTTTAGATCAGGCAGGTCCGATGGCTCGCACCGCAGAAGACTGTGCAATAATGCTCAACTGTATGGCCAGCTTTGACGAAAAAGATTCAACATCAGTAGAGCAAAGTGTACCCGATTACACTGCATCCTTAGGCAATTCGGTCAAGGGGCTGAAGATCGGAATTCCTAAGGAATATTTTTCAGAAGGCCTCCATCCTGGTACTGAGTTGGCGGTTAGAGAAGCGTTGGCCGAACTTGAGGCACAGGGCGCAGAATTAGTTGATATAAGCCTTCCCAGCTCCGACCTCTCGGTACCTGCTTACTACGTGATTGCACCGGCTGAAGCGTCAGCTAACCTATCGCGTTTCGACGGTGTAAAATATGGCTATCGATGTGAGAATCCAAAAGATTTGCAGGATATGTATTGCCGAAGTCGCTCTGAAGGTTTCGGCGAAGAGGTCCAGCGACGAATTTTGATTGGCACCTATTGTCTCTCTGCTGGTTACTATGACGCTTATTACGGTAAAGCTCAGCAGGTTCGGCAACTCATTCAGCAAGATTTTTCAGAAGCCTTTAAATCAGTAGACTTGATAATGGGCCCAACCTGCCCATCACCTGCATTTAAATTTGGCGCCAAGGGAGATGACCCTGTGGCGATGTATTTAGAAGATATTTACACTATTGCGACCAATTTAGCGGGATTGCCCGGCATGTCAGTACCTTGCGGTATGGTTGAGGAAAAACCGGTGGGCTTGCAGATTATTGGCAACTACTTTGATGAAGCACGTATGCTAAATGTCGCGCATCAATTCCAGCAGATCACTGACTGGCATCATCAAGCGCCGGAGGCTGTGTAATGAACTGGGAAACTGTAATTGGACTTGAAGTTCATGTTCAACTGGCCACCAAAACTAAAATCTTCTCGGCGGCGAGTACTACTTTTGGTGCCACCCCCAATACCCAAGCCTGTGCAATCGACTTAGCTATGCCAGGAACCCTACCCGTGCTCAACAAACAGGCGGTAAATTACGCCATTATGTTTGGGCTGGCCATAGACGCAGAGATCTGTCAGGAATCTGTATTCGAACGGAAAAACTATTTCTATCCGGACTTGCCAAAAGGCTATCAAACAACGCAGTTGGAGAAACCGATTGTTGGCCGCGGCAGTGTGACTATTCAATTGGCGGATGGCACGGAAAAGGCTATCCGTATTCACCATGCTCATCTTGAAGAAGATGCTGGAAAATCTACTCACGAAGGCGATCTACCATATGGAATGTCTGGCGTTGATCTTAATCGTGCCGGCACACCGCTGATTGAAATTGTGTCTGAGCCAGATATGCGCAGCGCGGAGGAGGCCATCGCCTTTGCTAAAAAGCTTCACAGTATAGTGACATCAATTAAAATCTGCGACGGTGAAATGAGCCAAGGCAGCATGCGTTTTGATGTCAATGTTTCAGTCCGACCTGCCGGTAGTTCTACTTTGGGTATAAGGACAGAAACCAAAAATCTTAACTCGTATAAATTTATGGAAGAAGCCATCGAACGCGAAGTTGAACGTCAGATAGATCTGATTGAAGACGGTGGCACGGTGGCTCAAGAAACACGTCTTTACAATGGCGACACCAAAGTGGCTAAGTCAATGCGTAGTAAGGAAGAGGCTAACGATTATCGTTACTTCCCCTGTCCCGATCTACTTCCGGTACTAGTCAGTGATGAGACCATAGAAGAACTCCGGCAAGCATTACCAGAACTACCTGATGCTCGCCAAAACCGCTTTGTTAGTCAGTACGCACTATCGGACTATGACTCTGCTATTATTGCTAGTGACTCCAATATGTCGGCATTCTTCGAAACCGTCGCAAAGGATTCAAACAATCCAAAGCTGGCGGCGAACTGGGTCATGGGTGAACTTAGTGGAAGCCTAAATAATGCGGGTCTCGGTTTCACTGAAAGCCCAGTGTCCGCTAAACAACTCGCAGGCATGGTTGTACGTATTGCAGACAACAGTATTTCTGGAAAGATGGCCAAGCAGGTATTCGAAGCTATGTGGCAAGGTGAAGGCACCGCCGATGAAATTATTGAGTCCAAAGGACTAAAGCAGGTGTCTGATAGCGGTGCTCTTGAGAAAATTGTAGTTGATGTTTTAGCCGCGAATGCAGTCATGGTTGAAGACTTTATTAATAGCGATGAAAGTAAGCGCAAGAAAAAACTCGGCGGCTTTATGGGCCAGATCATGAAAGCCTCTAAGGGTCAGGCGAACCCTCAGCAAGTCAATCAAATATTACTTCAAAAGCTCAATGAACTTTTATAATGTAATAAGGATCTGTCCATGAATGTTACCCCATACTCATCCGGTTGTGGCGCCTTGGTTAGTGGCATCCAACTAGCGACACTGTCAGATAATGAGCTGACTAGTTTAAGAGACGCTTTTGCTGAACATGGTTTATTATTTTTCCGAGATCAAGAATTGCCGCCCGCAGAACATCTGAGATTTGCCGAACGTTTCGGCAGTATTGTTATCAATAAATTTTTCAAAGCTACCAGCGATTTTTCTAAGATAGCCGAAGTACGCAAAGAGAAAACTCAACAAACCAATATCGGGGGTGGCTGGCATACCGACCATTCCTATGATGAGATTCCTGCTATGGGTTCTATCTTAGTGGCTCGCACTCTGCCCAAGACTGGTGGAGATACTGAATTCGCTAATCTTGCTGCCGCCTATGACGCACTTCCCCCAGCAATGAAAAAGCGTATTGCGAATCTGCGCGCGGTGCATTCGAATGAGCATCTCTATGGTGAGAATGGGGTGTATCGGCATACAGATCTCGCTGAGCAACTCGGTGGTATGGATCGCGTTGGCGATGCCACACACCCTGTAGTGATTAAGCATCCTGAAAGTGGCCGCAATGTACTCTATGTAAACCCTGGCCACACTATTCAATTTGAAGGTTGGGACTTTACTGAAAGCCGTGTATTGCTTGACGAGCTCTATGCTCACGTCAACCAGCCTCAATTTACCTGCAGCTTTAATTGGCTCCCCGGGTCGGTGACGTTTTGGGATAATCGCTGCACATGGCATCAAGCAAAAAACGACTATCAAGGTGAGGCTAGGCTGATGCATCGCATCACTTTAGCGGGTACTGCCTTAACTGCAGCCTAAGTCCAACGATGCCTTCCATGCGTAAAAAATCTGACTTGCCTACTAAAATTTGCTTGGCGTGTGAGCGGCCTTTTACCTGGCGTAAAAAGTGGCAACGCTGTTGGGAAGAAGTGCAATACTGCTCCGTGCGCTGTAAATCTGAGGCGCGTAAAAACTCACCATAAGAATCTATTTATGACTCTACCTACGCACAATACAGACGTTTTAATCATCGGAGCTGGCCTTGCTGGTTTAAGTGCCGCTAATCATCTTCAGCGCGCAGGCTATAAAGTGTTAGTCGTCGATAAAGGACGCGGTTTAGGGGGGCGTTTAGCAGGTCGACGTATAGACAATGCCAGTTTTGATCATGGTGCTCAGTTTATGACTACCCGTGATCCGAAGTTTGTAGAGCAAGTTAGGGAGTGGATAGAGGCCGGAGTTGCCAAAGAATGGTACAGCAGCTTTCCAGGTCAAGCTAACAGCCATGCCCGTTACCGAGGAGTGCCTACCATGACAGCTATTGCCAAACATTTGGCTGTAGATATCAGCGTCAAACTTGGGACTACAGTAACGTCACTTAATGTTAATCGCGATGGATGGCTTTGCCAATTAAATAATGGAACCAGTATCCAGTCTCGATCACTAGTGATCACTTCACCAGTCCCTCAGACTTTAGTCTTGTTGGACAGTGGCAATATTCAACTCCCCAAGGATAAGAGTGATCGTCTGAACCGAATTAGCTACGAGAGTTGCATTGCGGTCATGGCAGTTTTGGACCAGCCCAGTGCCATTGCGGCCCCAGGAGCAATGGCCATTGAGACAGGTCCGATCGCATGGATTAGCGATAATCAGCAAAAGGGTGTTTCTGCCATTCCAGCAGTGACTATTCATGGTAGTGGTGATTTTAGCGCTAAACACTTTGATAGTGATCGTGATCAAGTTGCTCAACAACTGATACAAGCAGCTAGCCCCTATTTGGGTGCTGCAGTGGTTGATTTTCAAGTGCATGGCTGGCGCTACAGTAAGCCCATCATCGTCGACAACAGTCCTTGCATGGTGGTTAGCGAGTCAACTGACTTGCCAGCATTGGTATTAGCTGGAGATGCTTTTGCCGGCCCCCGCGTGGAAGGCGCGGTACTATCTGGCTGGGCTGCGGCAAAATCGCTAATAGACGCGTAAACTTGGCCACACACTGGCCTAAAAAGTACGTTAAGCTCAATATCAGTCTAACCATGGCAGCAAATATATGGTTGGTTATAATGATCTGCTAAACCATAAAAAAGACCTCTTAATTGATGATTCTAAGTGCATCTCTAAACAGCCGCTGCGATGAAAAATGCGAACTCTGCACCGCACAAGATAAACTGTATAGCTTCGCGATCGCGCCTCATAGTGATGACTTTCCAGACCACAATGTAGTGGTTTGCCAACAGTGCCATGAGCGGCTGAATGACTCTTCAACAGTGGACCCCAATCACTGGCGCTGCCTTAATGACAGCATGTGGAGTCAAGTTCCAGCGGTACAGGTTATTGTGTGGCGGCTTCTAAATCAGCTAAATACTGAACCTTGGGCTCAAGATCTACTTGATATGTTGTATCTAGAAGATGATACTTTAGCCTGGGCAAAGACTGGGGCAAACCAGGACAGCCTCCCGACTGTTGACCATAAAGACAGTAATGGTGCATTACTCAAGGACGGAGATACGGTCACACTCACCAAAGATTTAAATGTTAAAGGCGTTAGCTTTACCGCTAAACGTGGCACAGCAGTGCGAAATATATCTCTGGTGGAAGACAACCCAGAACAGCTAGAGGGCCGAGTAAACGGTACCCAAATTGTCATTTTGACTAAATTTGTAAAGAGGGCTAACTAATGGAAAAAACTGAGCAAGAACTACGTATTCAACTGGCGGCATGTTATCGAATATTCGACCACATGGGCTGGACCGAAATGATTTTTAACCATATCACCGTTAAACTTCCAGGCGATGAACATCATTTCTTGATTAATCCGTATGGCCTGCACTACAGCGAAGTCACCGCATCG
This sequence comes from gamma proteobacterium HTCC2207, assembly GCA_905182275.1. GTDB lineage: Bacteria > Pseudomonadota > Gammaproteobacteria > Pseudomonadales > Porticoccaceae > HTCC2207. The sequence continues at coordinate 1,363 of CAJJAU010000076.1, read as the reverse complement.
AACTTAGTGAAAGTCGATATAGAGGGTAACATTGTTGAAGATACCGACTACACCGTAAATCCGGCAGGCATTGTTATTCACACTGCCATTCATGCTGCTCGGCCCGAAGCCCACTGCATTGCTCACACTCATACTAATGCCGGAATGGCCGTTGCTTGTTCACAAGAAGGTCTGCGAACAGACAACTTTTATTCCGCATTGCTGCACAATCGTATCGCCTATCACGACTTTGAAGGTCTCACGGTTAGGGACGATGAGAAGCCACGGCTAGTGGCAAATCTTGGCGATAAAAGTTTACTCATTTTGCGCAACCATGGACTGCTGACCTGCGGCCGCACAATACCTGAAGCCTTCATCAATCAGTGGACACTTGAGCGATCCTGTGAAATTCAAGTGGCTTGCGATGCAACAGGTAAAGCCATTATTCCAGTGAACGATGATGTTTTGAAAATATCTGAACAACTCATGGAGATGCAAACCAAGGGGGAACCAGCGGGAGAACTTGAGTTTAACGCGTTCGTCCGTATCATCGATAAGATTGACCCCTCTTATAAAAACTAATCTGACTAAATGAAAACGCCCCTCTTGAGGGGCGTTTTCATTTGACCTTGCGATACAGTTTATTTCATTAAGTCTCGCGAAATAATTAACTTCATGATCTCGTTGCTACCACCATAGATGCGCTGTACGCGAGAGTCTGCGAAGGCGCGACACACTGGGTATTCCCACATGTAACCCCAACCACCGTGGAGTTGAAGGCACTCATCAGCAACTTTACACTGCAAGTCAGTAGTCAGCAGCTTCAGCTTAGAAGCAGTTACTGAATCTAATTTATCCTCTAGTAGTAGTTCAGTACAACGATCACAAAATACTTCTGCGCTGGTGACTTCTGCCGCCAACTCAGCCAACTTAAACTGGGTGTTTTGAAAGGAGGCTACCGAAGTACCAAAAGCTTTGCGCTCTTTGGTATAAGTAACCGTTGTTTCAAGTATCGCCTGAGCATTAGCAACTGCACCTACCGCAATAGACAATCGCTCCTGAGGTAAGTCCTGCATAAGATAAATAAATCCGCGCCCTTCTTCACCGAGGAGGTTTTCTTTAGGGACTTTAACGTCTTGGAAAAATAGCTCTGAGGTATCCTGAGCTTTTAATCCTAGCTTATTGAGGTTTTTCCCTTTGCTGAAGCCTGGCAGGTCGGCCTCCACTAAAAACAGGCTGATACCCTTTGAGCCCGCTGTAGGATCAGTTTTTGCAACGACAATCACCAGACCGGCTTTTTGACCGTTTGTAATAAAGGTCTTAGAACCATTAAGGATGTAATGGTCGCCATCAAGGACTGCTGTTGTTTTAGTTCCCTGCAGGT
>CAJJAU010000075.1 GCA_905182275.1 gamma proteobacterium HTCC2207 | reverse complement strand
AAAACGTCCCAACACTGTACCAGAGGATGATTTTTACGATGAATAGCATGCCAAAAGTCACCGATCCTTTTGCTGGTGAGCGATTAAAGGAAAGTCCTTTTCATCCTCGTCAGGCAGCATTGAACCTTCGCGATGCCTGGTCTAGCTGGAACGGTTATAAGTTTGCTGATTACTACTACGATGAAGAGTACGAGTACTTTTGTATTCGTAATAGTTGTGCGACCTATGATATCTGCCCAATGCAAAAATATATTCTCAGTGGCCCCGATGCCGAAGCTATGCTCGATAGAATGGTGACAAGAGATATCACCAAACTCAAAGAAAATAGAGTGACCTACGTCTGCTGGTGCACCGATGAAGGCCGCCTTATTGATGACGGCACAATTTTTAAGCTAGGCGCAGATCGCTTCTTGCTTACCTGTGGTAGTCCATCACTGGCGTGGCTCCGCAAGAGTGCCTTTGGTTATGACCAATTACAGATTACTGATATGTCAGATGAGATTGCGGCTCTGTCGTTTCAAGGCCCTACTAGCTGCGAAGTACTTAAGAAAATGGGTTTAGATGGTATTGAAAATCTTAAACCATTTTGTATTGCCCACTTTCCGTTTGCTGGCAGTGAAGATGCGCCATTGATGGTATCGCGAACAGGATTTACTGGAGATTTAGGTTATGAGCTTTGGATCTCTCCTGATTTGGCGTTAGAATTTTGGGATGCCTTATATCTTGCCGGAGAAAATTATGGCATCCAGCCCTATGGCGAGTCTGCCACCAACATGGCACGTTTGGAGGCCGGTTTTATTATGCCGGGTATGGAATTTAATGAAGCGTTAAAGACCATTCACTTTGAATATGACCAAACGCCATTTGAGTTAAGCTTAGGGTGGTTAGTGGACTTCAAAAAACCACATTTTAACGGTAGAAAGGCACTATTAAAGGCACGTGATCAAGGTGCTGAATATACCCTGGTAAAGTTAGATATAGAGGGCAATAAGCCGGCAGAAGAGTCTTTTTTATACGCTGATAAGGACTGTAGCAAAGAGATTGGCTATGTGACTTCAGCGATGTGGTCGCCAGTGGTTAAGGCGAATATTGCCCTGGCAATGGTTCAGACTTCAGCGTTAAAGAAGACTATCTGGGCAGAGATTTACTATTCCAAAGAACTACGGCACCATAGCAAAGTGGCGAAATGTACCCTTCAGCAAAAGCCTTTTTGGGCACCTGAGCGCGCCAGAGCCACACCACCAGCCGCTTTTTGATGTTGAGAAATGTATATGAAACGATCTATTGGTCAGGTTGAAAATGTTTGTTTAGGCACTACTGAGGACGAGTTAGGTAAGGAGCCTCGGTTACTGCTTAATGCGCAACTCTCTGGGTTTGTTGGTGATCGCCACGGCTCCCATGAAAGAAAGGCATGGGATGTGGGTGATAAGCAAGTGTCAGGGACTATTCGGCGTAATGAACGACAGTGGTCTGCCGTTTCTTTAGAAGAACTCGCTGAGATCGCTCAAACAATGGATTTAAGCGAGTCGTTGTCTGCCGCCACTGTTGGCGCTAACATCTGCTTATCAGGCGTGCCTAATCTCTCGCATCTGCCCAAAGGTAGTATTCTTAAATTTCCCTCTGGCGCCGAATTAATCGTCGAAGAATATAATCCACCCTGCGTGGATATGGACGAAAAGATAGCCGCTATGCATTCTACTAACAGCGGTTCTACTATACCTGAAGGTGCTTTTTTGGCGGCGTCCAAATACAGTCGCGGAGTGGTTGGTGTAATAGAGGTTTCGGGCATTATTCATGTTGGAGACAAAGTAACTGTAATACCTTACAAGGCACCTGCATGGATGGGTAAGCTTTAGAACAGTTATTTTTATATTTTAGATAGTAATTTCAAACTGAATCCCTAAAATGTCGTTTCGACTTTGCTGAATAAAAGTAGCCAACCGCTATGAACCACTCTTACTATCGTTTTTTTCTCTCGACCATCTTTGGATGTTGCTTAACGCATACTGCCGCCTATGGCGATATTACTATTGATGGTGTTTTAGATGAGCCTGAGTGGAATGATGCTGTTGTCTATACAGATTTTGTTACCGTTGAGCCATTAACCGGCGACGTCGCTAAATACGCCACTGAAGTACGCATGATTACTAATGAAGAGGGAATTTTTGTTGGTTTTAAGAACTATCAGCCGGCAACGGTCAAGCGGGTAAATCGGCGATTTGCCAGAGATGCGCAAATTGAAGCTGACCGCAATGTTGTTAGTATTGATTTTGATGGCACCGCTAAATCTGCTTATGACTTCACAGTAGGGTCAGCTAATTCTAGACAAGACGGCATTGTTGGCTCAGGTACCTATTCGGGTGACTGGGACGGGACTTGGTATTCACAAACATCCAGTGATGGTGACTATTGGTTTAGCGAGATGCATATTCCTTGGACGGTGGCTCCGATGTCAACGTCTTCCGATGACAAAAGGAATATGGCTGTTTGGTTCTCGCGAGTTGTTTATAACGAATCTCTGCGTTTTGCTTTCCCTAATGCCTTTTATACTCGGCCTACTTTTATGGAGGATTGGCATCCAATAGAGGTTAAGCAGGTCAAAGCGTCGACCTTGGACTGGTTTCCTTATGCCAGCTATAACCATAATCTCCGCAGTAGTGACAATACTGATACAAGTGATGGTACTAACGTTGGTCTGGACTTTATTTGGCGGCCCAACAGCAATACTCAATTAACAGGAGCTTTGAACCCAGATTTTGGTCAGGTTGAAAGTGATGATTTAGTGGTTAATTTTTCTGCGTTTGAGACATTTGTGAGTGAAAAAAGAGCCTTCTTTACTGAAAATCAAGGCCTGTTTAATAGTGCTCAGCCCAATGAAGATGTTGTTCTTTATACTCGTCGTATTGGAGCCGGTGTCGATGCTGGCTTATTAGATATCGATGTAGCGGCGAAGTTAACGCATTATGGCAAAACTGTGGATATGGGCCTTTTTGCGGTTAAAGAAGACACATCAGGGGGTAGTGCTGGCGGTGAATTTGTCTCCAGTAGAATTCAGAGGAAAGCTGATAATTTAACCATTGGACATCGGTTAACTCATGTCACGCGTGACTTATTAGAGCGTGAGGCAACCGTACAAGGAGTTGATTTTAGATGGGACTCTAGCGATGAAGTAAGAGTGGCCGCGCAAATTTTACATAGCGACATCCATCAGAATGCTAATGATGACAACGACTATCAATCGGTTGATAAGCAAGATTATGCAGGCTGGGTTAACTGGTCTTATACGCCTAGTGATGAATGGTCTCATGCATTGTATTACTCTCATTATGGTGATGAGTTTGAAATGAACGACATGGGCTATATGCGGCGAAATGGATATGACGAATTTTATGGTTATCATCGATATGATCAACGTAAATACGATCAGCAGTCATCATTGCTGTCGGGTTCTACTGAATTTGCATATTCCTATGGGGAAAACTCTGAGGGTCAAAGGTTAAACTTTTGGACTGAGTTAAAATTTGACTGGGTATTTAAATCTACGCGCAAGATCTCCGTAGATTTTGAGTCAACATCGTCGGGGTGGGATGATCGCATCACTCGAGGTAATGAATCATATTTTCGGCCGGCAAAGTATAATGTTGGGGTGCGGTATGAGAGCCCCAGAGGCAATGATTTTGTGTTTAGTGCTAAAGCCTATACGGGGACAGAGGATACCGGCGAATTATACTATGGCGCCTTTATTCGACCACAGTTATATCTAACTGAAACCTTGACCCTTGGTGGTAGAGTTGGGTTTAAAAAATACAGAGAATGGCTTTTGTGGGATTCTGAAGTCTCTCAGTTGGCCGGTTATGAAGCTCACAGGTATACCGGTGACATTCGGTTAGATTGGTACCCTTCCAATCGTCAAGAAGTGCGTCTTAAATTTCAGTGGATTGGCGTAGATGCCGAGGTAATTAATAGTTATCAGCTTGATAATAGCGGAAATCTGCAGACGTCAGGTACAGAGTCCTCGAACTTTAGTATCAGTGATACCGCATTTCAAATTCGCTATCGCTTTCAACTCGCTCCTCTCTCAGACATATTTTTAGTCTACAGCCGCGGTGGATTTTTTGGCAGTGATAGCGGCAATGAAGGCCCAGATATGCTCTTTGATGAGGGTTGGAAGGGTGTTCAGGTGGAATCTCTGATTGCCAAAGTACGCTATCGATTCTAGCCCAGTCAAACATAGTTGCTGTGCACCTTGCTACCCCTATGGGGAATGTTTTGACCTAGATTCTCCGCGCAAAGTTCCGCTATACTCAGACCTCAAGTAGGAATAAATGTAAGGAGTGACTCCTGATGCGTGCAATAGATTTTGTGGATAGCTACTTTGATGCGTGGAACCATAGTGATGCTAAGGGGGTTGCAGATCATCTTGCTAAGAACGGCACGTACTGTGATATTCCTACTCACCAACAGTTTTCTCGCGACGAGCTAATTGCTAATTTAGCGGGCTTCTTTGCCTCTGAAGATCGGCGTTATGAGCTTACCAGTGAAGTGCTTTGTAGTGACAACGCAATAGCCTTTCAATACAAAATGTCTTCCGCGACTACTAAATCTGAAAGTTGGAGTGGGGCAGAGTTTATCGCCTTAAAGGGTGATGGCGCTGTGCGGATTACTGACTACTATGACCCCATGCATTCGGTCAGCTCATTAGCCGCTGTTACTGATGACATAGGCGCGCCTAAATATGCAAAATCAGGACTTGATGATCGGCAACTTGAAGGCTACAAGGGGCAACTCTCTGATCTCATGTCTCTTCATAAAGTCTATCTTGATCCAGATCTAACCCTTCCGCGGTTAGCGGCTATGGTCGACTGCTCGGTTAACCATTTGTCCCAAGCTGTGAATTCGGGTTTTAAGATGAGTTTTTTTGACTTTTTAAACAGCTATAGAATCGCCGAGGCCAAATCTATTTTGCTGCGTCACGATGCGATATCGCAATCAATATTAGATGTGTCTTTTGCAGTTGGTTTCAACTCCAATTCAGCCTTTTATGCGGCCTTCAAAAAAGCCACAGGGCAAACGCCAGCGCAATTCCGTCGATCAGTGCAGTCCTTTGCTTAGCAGCCTTTATAGGTCAGGTACAGTTAGTTACCAAAAGTCATACTGTTTTTGCCGATAGGGTAGGATGCTTGTTTCTGTCTTATTTGGGATAACGATAAGGCTTAATCTATTAGCAAACCGAGGTCTTGATTACACGATGACAACGTGCCAACCCCATACTAGTTCCTACTACGCAGCCAGCGTGAATCAATCGACTAATTACCCTCAACTTGCGGGTGAGGTAAGGGCAGACGTCTGTGTTGTGGGCGCTGGTTTTACGGGAATATCGACGGCTCTACATCTTGCAGAGCGCGGCTACAACGTGCATGTTGTTGAGGCCAATAAGGTTGGTTGGGGTGCTTCTGGGCGTAACGGCGGCCAAATGATTGGAGGTATATCGGGAGATAGTAAAATGGCGTCCACCCTCGGTTTAGAGGGCGAGCGCAGGCTCTGGGATATGGGCTGGGCTGGACATGAAATCATCCGTGAGCGCGTTAAAACCTACAATATAGAATGCGACTTAAAGTCTGGCTATGTCGATGTCGCCATTAAGCCTCGACATGTCAGAGATTTACAGTCCTACTATGAGCAGCTACAGAAGTTTGATTTTCCCCATGACTACAAAATGCTGTCTAAGCAAGAGACTCAAGACCTGTTGGGTACAAAGGCCTATATTGGCGCCTTGCGAAATGATGGTAATGGACACGTCCACCCACTGAATCTCTGTATCGGCGAGGCCACTGCCGCGGTATCTTTGGGGGCAACCATTCATGAGTATTCTCCAGTGCTTGAAATCAAGCGGGGTGATAAGGCTACTGTGGTGACTGCAAACGGGTCAGTGACTGCCGACTTTGTGGTTCTTGCCGGCAATGCCTACCATTTTTTAGAGCCAAAATTGCGGGGTATTTTGTTTCCTGTTAATAGCTTTATTATTGGCTCAGAACCGCTTTCTGATGCATTGGTTAGCGAGATAAATCCTCAAGATCTAGCGGTGTGCGATCCCAACTATATTTTGGAATATTTTCGTCTTAGTGCCGACAAACGACTACTTTTTGGTGGGCGATTTACCTACTTCGGTAGTGATCCCGAGGTCATTAAAAAGAATCTAATCCCACGATTGTTAAAAATATACCCGCAGCTGGCTAATACTAAATTTGATTTTGGTTGGGGCGGTACAATTGGTGTAACGGCCAATCGTGTGCCACAAATGGGGAAATTAGCCCCTAATATTATCTACTCGCAGGGTTACTCGGGGCATGGAGTCAATGTCACTCATTTGGCAGGACAGATTCTGGCCGATACGGTGGGTGGCACTCTCGAACGCTTCGATGTATTTGCCAACATTAAACCGACATGGATTCCGGGCCAACATGTGTTCCGCAATCAGATGGTGGCTCTTGGTATGATGTACTATAAGTTGGTGGATCGTCTTTAATAGTTAGTTGATCCGGAGAACTCTTTAAAGGTGAGCGTAATTTGAACAAGACGGATAAATTACTTGGAATGAATCGGCCGATAACCCGTCGAGATCTTCTGCAAGGTATGGCCCTGGCAACAACCGGGCTTGCCATGCCTCATTTTGCCTTAGCCAACACTGCTGAGTCTTCCTCCTACCTATTGCACAATCCACCGTATCCACCTGCACTGGATGGATTGCGCGGTAATCACCAAGGATCCTTCGAGGTCAGTCACGGGCTGGCGCGCTATGGACAGACAAATTGGGGAGACCTAAACGCTGTTAATGATGTGTACGACCTTATTATTGTTGGTGCAGGAATCAGTGGGCTTTCAGCGGCACATTTTTATGCCGCCAAACATCCGCATGCTCGCATTCTAATTTTAGATAATCATGATGATTTTGGCGGCCATGCCAAGCGTAATGAATTTGAGGTTAATGGGCGCAAAATTCTTGGTTACGGCGGTGCGCAAACTATGCAAGAGCCGTCAGGTTACAGCGATATTGTTAAAGGGTTACTAAAAGATCTTGATATCGATGTTAGTGCTTTTGACACTGCCTATGACCAGCAGTTTTATCGGCGTAATAAGTTAGCCGGCGCTGTCTACTTCGATCGCAAGCGATGGGGCAAAGACACCGTTGTTAACTATGATTTGAGTGATTTAAAAAGTTATATACCGCTGAATGATTCCACCAACTCAGCAAAAAATGCTGTGGATAAAATGCCTATTTCTGTGGCGGCAAAGCAACAAATGTTATTTCTACTGGAAAATGAAAAGGACTTGATTCCAGATGTTGCTGATCGTTGGGAATACCTGAGAACTATCAGCTACCGTGAGTTCTTAGTCAAATATGTCGGTATTACCGAGCCTGACGTGTTCGCCGTGCTACAAGATTTGGCAGGTGATTCAGGTGTGGGTATTGAGTCTATTAATGCAGGTAGTGCCTTGTGGTACGGTGGGCTTCCTGGATGGAACTCAGCAGGGCTTCCGCCGCCAGAACCAGAAGAGGCGTACATTCATCACTTTCCCGATGGTAACGCCTCTGTCGCCAGGCAGTTGGTCAGGCGAATGGTACCTGCGGTAGCACCAGGCCGATCGATGAAAAGTCTTATTACTGCGACCTTTGATTACAGTAAATTAGATCAGAACGATACGCCGGTTAAAATAAGACTTAACAGCACCGTGGTTAATGTGGAGCGCAATCTATCTAAAGCATCGCAAGAGGTTGTGACCGTTCGCTATGTACGCCATGGCAAAAGTTATGCGGTAACCTCGCATGCCTGTGTGTTAGCTTGTAATAACAGCATGATTCCTTATCTTTGCCCGCAGCTACCCAAGACTCAGAAAGAGGCGCTAGCATCTCAAGTAAAGAGTCCTATTTTGTATACCAATGTCGCGCTTACCAATTGGCGCGCGTGGAAAAATCTGGGTATTGGTGCTGTGGCTTGCCCAACCAGCTATCACGTTAATGCCATGATTGATTTCCCTGTTAGTTATGGTGACTATCGCTTTGCCAGTAATCCTGATGAACCGGTAGTTGTGCATATGGAGCGATTTCCGCATTTGTCCAATGCGGGACTCACAGTTAGAGAGCAATATCGACAGGGCCGACGCGAATTATTAAGTACGCCTTTTGAGACTATAGAGCGCAACGTAAGACTGCAGTTGCAAGGGTTGTTGGGTGCCGGTGGGTTCGATGCAGCCAAAGATATTGCTGGCATCACAGTGAATCGTTGGGCTCATGGTTATGCTTATTATTACAATGCCTTTGATGATGAAACCTATGAGGATGACAATGACGAGCGTTATCCGCATATGATTGCACGTAAGCCCTTTGGTCCGATCACTATCGCCAATGCTGACTCTGCAGCTAACGCCATGCTCGAGTCTGCGGTCGAGCAAGCCCATCGCGCTGTTCACGAATTGGGGTAGGGGCGGTTTAATTTATTTGACTCAATCAGCAATATTGATTAATGTTTTTACACAGAGATTAAAAGGGTTTAGCAATGGATATAGGTATTCCGGTAAGAGATCTTGGCAATGTAGACATTGCGCCCTTGCGCGACGCTATCTTGGCGGTAGATGATCAGGCTTGGTTTGACAACAGCCATCGCCAGACTGCCTATGATGTTCACTCGCAAACTCAATCATTAGTTATGCTATTTATTGATACTGAGCAGTGGCCGAAGGTAGCAGTCAGCGAAGAATCTGCTTGGGATTCACTGGCTAATACCGCCTTGCCGATCATGAATGCTATTCTTGAGCAGCACTACCCCCCTGGTGGGAAAATTATTCGAGCCATGGCCGCCAAGTTGGTGTCCGGCGGAGTGATTACCCCGCATCATGATAAACATCCCTCATTTCATGCAGGGCACCGTATTCATATCCCAATTACTGCAAACTCAAGAGTTCGCTTTATGATAGACGGCAAACCTTTTAAGTTTGAGGTGGGTAAGGCCTATGAGCTGAACAATCAAAAACAGCATAGTGTTATGAATAAAGGTAAAGATGATCGTATTAACTTTATCTTTGACTATATTCCGCCAGACAGGCTTGCCACCTTAAACAGTTAATCGTAAAAGCCCACTGCTAACGCGGGCTTTTTTATGTTAGCTATGCTTTTCCACACACCAACCTTGATGGGCCAGTAGTGATTCACCCGATGCAATGGCACCTTCCTCCAGTGTTGTTGCCATGGAGTCATTCCAGCGGTTCAAGTAACCAAAAAGCGAAATAACCCCCAGTAATTCAACAATTTCATCGTCATTCCAGTATTCGTGCAGGCGAGACTGTATGTCTGCATCAACGCCGTTGGGCACTGTCGAGGCGGCGACTGAAAAGTCGAGGGCGGCGCGTTCTGCTGGGGAGAAAGCTGGGTGTGTCTGGTAGTCCCAAATATGATCTAACTGCTCTTGCTCGGCCCCATAGCGCTCAGCCGCTCTAATGGTATGCGCCTGACAATAACGGCAACCAGTGACGTTACTAGAAACATAGGCAATCAGTCTTTTTAGCGCGCTAGTGACTCGCCCTTGATTGTCCATAACCGCCATATTTAAGGCAATAAAGGCCTTGGCAATTTTGGGGCGATGCATCATGGTCAACACACTGTTTGGGCAGAACCCCAAGGTCTCGTTAAAAAACTCTGCCAGTTCGGCAACCTCGGTATTGGAATCAGCGGGGAGTGGCGGGACTAACGGCATAATATTTGTCTCAAAGAATGAAGATTGCCACTATAAAAAAAATTAAGTAAATGTAACAGTCTTTGTCTATTAATCTCGCCCTAGCATAACTCTGTAATGGTTAGAGTCTGCTTTTATAGTGCGCCATTCCCTTACGGCCTATTTTTTCTAACAGTGGGTACAGTCGATCAAGCAGTGACGGGAAAAATCCAATAAAGCGGCTGTTAAAGCCGTCGATTGACGATATATACACCTCGAGCTTTTTGGTTTTTAGAGCATATTCAACCGATTGGCCCACATCATCGACCGTTGCGACCTTAGAAACAAAGTTTAGGGGGCTACCGTTGCTCCTGACTTCATTTTTCAGCATGCCGGTATCAACCGCACTGGGGTAAATGCCGCTAACGGAGATCCCATGCGGTTTTAATTCTGAGTACAGCGCAGACAGGAACCCACGCATGGCAAATTTGGTGGCCGAGTAGACGGCAGAGCCTTTTAGGGGGGTTATTCCACCCATGGAAACGGTTGAAATAATATGCCCTCGTCCCGACTTAAGCATGGCCTTTGCGCAAGCTTGGTTTAACAAAATGGCAGAGCGCAGGTTGACGTCTAAGTGCAGATCTATAGCGGATTCGCTGATATCGACCACATCCCCTGGCAGTGCTACCCCGGCATTAATGAATGCAATATCAAGAGTCTGAGTTTCTAAGCTAGTGCAGAATTCGCGCAGTGCCTCTCGATCGGTTAAATCAAGGACGATACTTTTTGCGTTACTAAAACTGGCGGCCAGGGCGTCGTTGGCATGCTTATCTTTGTCGACCAAAATGAGTTGGTAGCCCTTTGTATTAAGGGTTTCTGCAACGCGTGCGCCAATGCCTGCCGCTGAGCCAGTAATCAGTGCTCTCTTAGTTAAGCCTGTCATTACTTATACTCCTGAGGCAATACCAGTACGGGCTTTTACCTTGCTGAGTGTTTTTAGAAAAGTATCAACATCGACATAGTTAGCATTGCGTTCTGTATTAAGATAATTATGCCCGCCAGACAAGTCTGGATGGTGGGTCTTTTTCATTTCCGCTAAGCCCTCTGCCGACCCTGCGATGTCAGCCACGATTAACTCAGACATTAGATCAAAATTTTCGTAGGCCGCTGAAGCAAATTCAATAAAGCCAATCAGCGCCATGTTTGAGCAGTTCCTGGGGAACATATTAAGGTAAAGATCGGGTCGACCATTCTTAATAGGTATTTCTTCACCGTTCAGAAAGGGCACACTGTGCTTATAGCCGGTGGCGGTAATAATAAGATCAATTTGCTCACGCGAGCCATCTTTGAAGACAACCTCTTTACCATCAAGATAGTCTATATCCCCTTTTGCAATGCAATCCCCATGACCAAGGTAATGCAAGATTTGCGTGTTCATGATTGGGTGAGTTTGGAATATTTTGTGATCTGGCTTGGGTAAGCCATAGCTAGTTAGATCTCCATTTATCAATCTAAGTAAGCCGCCAAATATTTTTTGTTGAAGAAAGAACGGCAATTTTGGTCCTTCCTCTGAAAATACATCGGATGGTTTGCCAAACAAATGTTTGGGCACAAAGTGGTAACCACGCCGAACACTCAAGAATGCTTGATCTGCTGCAAATGACGCATCACAAGCGATATCTACACCTGAGTTACCCGCGCCGACGATTAAAACGCGCTTGCCAGTAAATTCGCTGCTGGATTTATACTTAACAGAGTGCTGAACTTCGCCATCAAACTCGCCTGACCAAGACACAGTATTGGGGTCCCAGGTAACACCGTTTGCACAGACTAGATACTTCGTGGTGAGAACTTCACCACCTGCAAGCTTAATGACCCAACTACCAGTTTCGTCTTGATCAGCCGATTCAACGTCAGTGTTGAGTCGAATTGACGCTAACAGGTCAAAGTGTTCAGCGTAGCCTTTAATATAATCGAGCAATTGCTTGTGGTTTGGGTAGTCGGGGTAGTGGTCTGGCATTGCATACCCAGGAAAAGCGGACAGTGTTTTAGAGGAGATAAAATGCGCCGAGTCGTACATGGGCGTGTTCGGCGCATCGATGTTCCAAATGCCACCCACGCTATGGTTACGCTCAAGAACAACGTAGTTAAGGCCTTGCTCTTTCAGTCGTCTTGCCACCACTAAACCGGCAGGTCCTGCACCCACTACCACGGCATCAAATTTATTATTCATCGCTTTATGCTCCTGAGTGCAACAGAC
>CAJJAU010000074.1 GCA_905182275.1 gamma proteobacterium HTCC2207 | reverse complement strand
CTGATACCGCCGAATACGGCAACTACCTGTTTACCCACGCCGCTGTGCCACTATTGCAAGCACATGCTGATGCACTAACCCTAGAAGACTTAGGCGGCGGTTTAACCGACCCCTCAAATGCGGTAGACAACATTCGTTTAATTGAAGTCAACGACGCCATTCGCGACCATGATGTAGAGATTATTGGCCACGAGCTGCGCGGCTACATGACTGATATGAAACGCATTGTAGAATCAGCTAATGCGTAATAGTAAGTGGTCGCTAACTAGCGATTCATAGATACAAAAAAGCCCGGCTACTGTTTAAGTAGTCGGGCTTTTTTAATTACTTTGGCGTGTGCCAAGAATTGTTCTATTAAGAGTTGATCTCGAACAATCCTGCTGCACCCATGCCACCACCAATACACATGGTAACAACGCCATACTTAGCTTTACGGCGACGGCCTTCAATTAACAGGTGACCGACCATGCGTGAACCTGACATGCCAAATGGGTGACCAATAGAGATTGAGCCACCATTAACATTCAACTTGTCCATCGGTATACCTAGAGTGTCGCGGCTATAAATGACCTGACTGGCAAATGCTTCGTTAAGCTCCCATAGATCGATATCATCAACAGTGAGACCGGCTGCCTTGAGCAACTTAGGCACAGCCACAATAGGGCCAATACCCATTTCATCTGGCTCACAACCACCAACGGCAAAACCGCGGAAGGTACCAAGGATGTCTAAACCGCGTCGTTCAGCTTCAGAGCGCTCCATTATCACCTGTGCAGAGGACCCATCAGACAACTGCGAGGCGTTGCCTGCAGTAATGAAGTTACCTTCGCCCATAATGGGTGCGAGGCTCGCTAACCCTTCAATGGTCGTGGACGGGCGGTTACAGTCATCACGATCAGCAACAGCAGCTTGCTCGGTGATTTCTCCAGTTTCTCTGTTCTTTACTTTCATGATGGTATTCATGGCGACAATTTCATCGTCAAACTTACCCGACTCTTGTCCTGCAGCTGTGCGCTGCTGGCTGATTAGTGAGTACTCGTCCTGCGCTTCACGAGAAATATTGTAACGATCAGCAACAATGTCTGCAGTCTTAATCATTGGATACCACAAACCAGGGTACTTGCCAAACAGCTCAGGCTCTACCGTTTCAGAGGGATCACTGGTGCCAGGGATTGAGATGCTTTCAACACCCCCAGTAACCATAATGTCTACGCCTTCGGCAATAATACGCCCTGCGCCCATAGCGAGTGACTGCAAACCCGATGAACAAAAGCGGTTAATAGTTGTGCCTGATGTAGTGACTGGGCAACCCGCGGAAAGAGCAGCGTTGCGGCCAATGTTCATGCCAGTAGTGCCAGCATGTGCAGCGTTACCTAAGATGACATCATCCACTTCAGCAGGGTCAATTCCGGCGCGCGCTATAGCGTGCTGAATTGAATGAGCCGCTAGCTTCACTCCATGAGTATTATTGAATGCGCCTCGAGCTGCCTTGGTTAAGGCGGTTCGCGCTGTGGATACGATTACTGCTTCTCTCATTATTCTGCCCTCTGTTCGTCTGCTGATTGTTGGATTTAGTATTAGGTATTATTACCGCTTAGCGCCACTTTTAACAGGGTCTAATAATGACTATTCAGTACCCAGCTAGGGTCGCGCGGCGAAAAATTATTTCTCGTTGGTGATGAGGGTTTTAACTAGTGACACAGACATTAGCGCCATGACGATAGAAAACGGCAACGCACCAATAATCATGACTGAGCGCAACGCATCCATTCCACCGGCGGCCAACAGAACACCAATCAAGATTGCAAACAGGGTTCCCCAAATGACCACATGCTTGGTTTGCTTTTGGCTCTGATCACCCCCTGAAGCGAGAGTATTGATAATCAAAATGCCTGAATCGGCCGAGGTGACCAAAAATGTTAGTAACAACACCACAATAACTACCGAAAGACCTACCGCCAGCGTTGGCGAGAGAATCAAATTGATGGTCTCAAACAGTTGTGCCGAAATGTCTGCGTTGACAATAGCGCCCTGAGCAACACCCGACAGCTCAAGATCAATGGCCGTTGCACCGATGAAGGTAAACCACACCAGACAAATTAATGACGGAATAATCATCGCCCCAATAACATATTCACGAATGGTTCTGCCGCGAGACACTCGCGCTAAAAATAGCCCTACAAAGGGAGCGAAGGCAATCCACCAAGCCCAGTAAAAAATACTCCAGGACGCTTGCCAGCTCTCAAGAGCAACTGATGTTTCAGTCCCTGCTGCCTGCCACACCGTAGTGGACATTGCAGGGAGGGCTATTAAGTAATCCCAGATGGTGTAAAAGAATGTTTGCAGCGCAAAGAAGGTGGCGCCAAACAGAACAAAAAACGCGATTAAGAAGACTGACAGACCCATGTTAATGTTGGACAACCATTTGATACCCTTATTCAAACCAGACATTGCCGATAGACAGGACGCACTGATGATTAAAATAAGACCCATTAACTGCGCTAGTAAGGTTGGCTTGCCGCCCTCACCCACCAACCAGTCAGCACCACTAATGTTAAATAGACCAGAGGCGAACTGAGACACTCCGTACCCAATGGTGACACTCAAACCGACGATGGTGGCAAGAATAGCCACAATGTCCACCACATGCCCAAAACCACCCGACATAGCACGCCCAAACAGCGGCTCCAATGCACTTCGAATAGTCAGCGGCAAACCGCGGTTGTATGACAGATAACCCAAGGAAATACCCACCACCCCATAACAGGCCCAGGGAGTGAGACCGTAATGCAGCATGGCCCACTTATAGGCATTGCGCACATTGTCTTCATCTAATCCGGTTGTCAGGCCTTTGATGGTGTCAGGGTTGTTGGCAAAATGAAAAATCGGCTCAGCAGTTGAGTAGGTCAACATACCTATGCCTATTCCTGCGCCAAACATCATCGACAGCCACGTAAACATGGAAAACTCAGGTTTCTCACCGGCTTGGCCCAATTTGACGTGCGCGGTGCGTGGCCAAATGCCAAGGGTTAAACAGACAATGGTATAAAAGGCAGTGACATAGACATACCAGCCACCAAAATTTTGTGTCGACCAAGTTTGAACATCCAGTAAGACTTGACCCGCTGCAGAAGGCGACAAGCCCACCCATAAAATGAGCGCTGCCACTAAAATTTTTGGCATTAAGGCAACAACCGGGTTGAAGCCTTGATAAAAACCAGACGTTCTGGTGACAATTGTTACCGCTGCACCCTGATCATTAGCGTTTATTTGATCCAAAATTTGTACTCCCCAACAATGACCACTGGTCGTTATTGATAGGTTTATTTGTTCATTTTTTTATTTTAATTAGATGCTAAACCCATGCATTTTATTGGCAACACCTGTTCAAAACCCTAATCTCTAATCGCCATCCTATTGTACTCGGTTTATGAGAGCAACGAATTAACCGAAAAAGGTGTCGATCAGACTTGACTAAGCGCCGTGGCAAGTGTAACTTCTCGCCTCCAAAATGGTCGGCAAGAATTACCGATTAATGTCTATGGCTACGTAGCTCAGCTGGTTAGAGCACAGCATTCATAATGCTGGGGTCGGTGGTTCAAGTCCACCCGTAGCTACCACTTCAAAAATATTTGCCCTCGTGATTTCAGTTAGTTGCTGTAACTGCAGCGCATTTAAAAATTCCTGCTTTTGTAGCTTGTGCAGCCTTATACCAGCATGATAATTTTAACAAAATCTAACGCGCGAGGACCCTTTATCACTTAGGAACCCTAAGGAGAGGCCACCCTGTTGTCACCTCTATGAGGCTACCTAAAAGGTTATTTTTTGGATTTCTTAGCCGCCTTCTTTTCTTTCGGTGTTAGTAATGGCTGCTTCTTTACTTCTTTGTTACTTTTCTTTTCTTTACCCATACATTTCTCCATTTATTGGTTAAGAGATAAATTAATATGTATTCACCTCTGTGCGCAACTTGAAAAGATCGCTGTCAGTCGATGGCACAATCCTGAAGCTGATACCGATCATAACAGGGTAGGAAGCCATGATGTGGGTGAATGCCTAATAATACGTAGCTTAGTTTTTTTGCTGTTGCAGCTCAACCAACGCGAATAAGCTTAATCTGCGGTTAGTGTTTCAAGCAGGTCATCTATTTCTTTTTTGAGATCTTTATCGGCAATTTTATTGGCGCTCACCTTGGCATCCTGGAGGTTTTTGACTGCGGCCTCAGTTTCGCCTAATTCCAGTTGTAAGGTCGCCATGGAAAATGCGATGGAGGACATGTGATCTTTAGAATTAATAACCATGGCTTTTTGTAGGGCTTTTTCGTAGCCAGCCACCGCGTCCTTTAGGTCTTCTGTAAAGTCAGCTAGCGTCTCCCATTGTTCGGGGTGATCTTTTTCGGTATTTTCATTATCCAAGCAAATAGCATTTAGCTCGGCATAGAGTGCCCCGAACACCTCTATATTGTCTTTTTTTGCCGCCGCCATGAGTTTTTCAGACAGGCTATAGACCGCTTTATATAATTTGGTATTAATCATCATTCAGTGCCTGTTATCTACAGCCAACAAAATAACAAATAGTGACCTACAAAAGTAATCTATTTACGCTTTAGGCCATATCTAAATAACGCCTAATGCATGATCTATACAGAAGTGAATATAAGCAAGTCTAATATTCGGTCTATAGTAAAGTCTTAACGGTTACTTTTTACGCTAAAAAATAGGGACTTATATTATGCAACTTACTAAAATTATATTAATCACTTTAATAACAGTATTTTCTGGACAGGTGTTTTCCGATGACAGCGCTATGTTGATTGAATTGGACAAGCAATGGGGAAGCGCTGGTGGACCCAATGGTTTTGTCTCTGAGGATGTTGTTGGTATTGGGCCTACAGGTATTATTGGTATTGCCGAGGTAAGACAGGCCGCCACAGGACCCTCTGATGAAGCGTATGTTGTGAATGACTATCAGGTGAAATTCCTGAGTGCGGATATTGCCGTGATGGTTCATACGGCAGCTGGGGCAGATCCCCATGCAAGCATGCACATTTATCAAAAGCAGGATGATCAATGGCTGGTGGTTGGCAACGCCTCGGTACCAACACCTGAGTAAGTCAGTCAATGTCTAATAGGACTTGGGTATATATAAATCTGATACCCAGTTCTATATATTGGTTTCTTCGCTACTGATATTTCTTTTTAGACCGCCATTTTGGCGGTTCTGCACTATTCATTTCAGATACTTAAATCTCGCTCTGGTTAATCTGTACACACCTATTGTAAACTTCCAGCGGTCTATTAAATGAACCTAATAGCAAGGTCACAGTCGTACATAGATGAAAAGCACCACCCCCATTTAGCAACAATATAGAGAGTTTTAATTAAACAATGAGATTACTCCCTTTAAGGTACTTTGTTAGACGACTTACCCACATTGTTGGTATTGCCAGCCTTGTCTTTTGCGGCCAGTTAGCGGCTTTAGACTTTGATATTGAAACCATTGCGGTAAGCCCTAAACACAGTATCGACATCATTCCTTTCTCCATTGAGTCATCGAAGATTGCCAAACTGCTGATCATAGAAACACCAGAGATCAACCAACTAGAAAAGCAGATGCAAGGACTTAGTAAGGAGCCGATTCGCACAGCTAACCTGTTTCATCGTAGCGACTCAGGATGGAATCTTACCTTGAGTAAAGCTCTTGAGGATTCTATGGATTTGGTCGATACCATGAAAACCCCCATCGGCATGCAGTTAGTTGCTTTAAAGGGTTCCGGGCTGGTCTATTTAAACGAGGCCACAGGAAACTTTGAACCCTTAGTAACAACCTCATCGATGTTTTCTGGCCGTAGTTGGGGTTCATCGCCGCTCATAGAAATGTTTGTTGATATAAACGGTGATGGACTAGACGATTTTTTAATGCCCAACTTTGACGGTTGGGCAGTAGCCCTGCAGAGCGATGATGGTTTTCAGATACCCCAATTAGTCGGCCCAAGGCCCAATATGAGCTTTAGTGAGACCGCTCGCTATGTAGCTTATCGGGTGGAGGAAGCCTTTATTGTTGATGAAAATAATGATGGGCTTAATGATATTGCTTTTTGGCAAGACGGCTCTTTTGAAGTGTATCGGCAAAATAGTCTGGGCGAGTTTGCCAGGATACCGGTCAATTTAGATGCCAATCTCAAGGATATGTTGAGTGGCTATGCCCAGATTACTATTGGTGAGGGTGCTAAAAACGACAATAGTCAAAATAGGCTTTTAGATGAAATTGTAGATATTAATAATGATGGCGTTAGTGACCTTATCGTCAAGCGGATTAAAGCCGAGGGTATTTTTGGCTGGGAGTCTGAGTATGAGATTTATTTAGGTGCTGTGGGTATAAATAATCTGCTGAAGTTTCCGGAAAGCCCTTCTTCAATCATCAGCACTGATGGTTTTCAGTTCGACAATGAGCGGCAGGATATGTCCGGTGACGGTAATCAAGAGTTTGTGGTTACCTCGGTGGATATAAGCATAGGTGCTGTTATTAGAGCGCTGATTGCCCGTTCCGTCTCTGTCGATGTCTCAATTTATAAAATGAATAAGGGTGAATTTCCGGCGAAACCCAGTGCCAGAAAAACAATATCAGCACGCTTTGATTTTGGTAGTGGTGATTTATATATTCCCGCGGTGCTTGGCGCAGATGTGACCGGGGACGGACGAAAGGACTTGCTCGTACAAAAAGGTGAAGGAACTCTACTGGTCTATCCCGGCCAAGCTGGGGAGAAGATGTTTGCTAAAAAAGCCATCAAATTATCGTTAGACTTACCGGACAGTAAAGCTGGATTTCTCGTACATGATCTTGACAATGATGGCCGAGATGAGCTGATTTTGACCCGAGATAACGATGGTAATGCATCTATATCAGTGGTGTCTTTCAGAGATTAGGGCAGCTGGCATTAGCAAAAACGCTAACCCAGCTATTTCTCAACCTCAGCGCCGGCAAGCTGCGCAATCGCAGACAGGGTAGTTTGAGCGGCGTTTAGACCCAATCTAAAGTCATTGTCACTGAAGGTTGTCCAAACATCCAATGGCGTGTGCCAGGTGGGGTTCCAGCCAGCTCCTGTATGTGCTCCGCGCTCATTTTCTCGCAGGCTTATGGAGGGCACAATATTCATGAAGGGCGTGGAATCAGTGTTTGTCATATGCGGGCCCACAGTAGCGGGATAGTCTGTGTTGTAGTTGTCTGCCGCCGCCTTGAATACAAAGGCTAGCTGCATTGAATCAGCTGCCAAGTCTGAGTTAGATTGAAACTCAATGTTAACGTCGGCCTCTGGTCGCTGCTCAGCACTTACCGATCCATCTGCCCTTGGGGCGCCATGATCCCAGAGCATCATGTCATGCTGAATCATACCCAACCAGCGTGGCTCAGGGAATTCACCAGACCCAGCTGGACTCTCAATACCTTGCAGTTTTTGGCGTTGTTGCACATACGCTTTGGAGCCATTTAAACCTGTCTCTTCGTTATTCCAAAGAGCGAAGCGAATTGAGCGCTCGGTAGTCACATCAGATGCATTGAAGATACGCGCTAGCTCCATGACTAAGGCTGTTCCCGAACCATCGTCATTCACTGCCTCATTGACGCCGTGACCGTCAAAATGGGCGCCAATAATGTACATCTCATCGGGTCTACTACCACCAATTTTCGTACAGTAAACTTGCTGGCGTACGCCGTTGAGCGGCAGTTCTGCATTCAGCGCGCGAATGCGCTCATCTGGCTGCGCAGCAGCATCGCGATTAACACCCGTGTCTGCTCGATAGCCATATACCGATGCACCGCCCGGCCCACTGCCATTTCGGCCCACAGCACCCCCAGTGAGTGTTTTTAGATTGTCTGGATGGTTGTTGACAGGTTTTCGTACTCTTGGTGCTCGCGGCTCGGGGTTATAGCTAAATGACATGCGTTCCACGTTGTCACAACCCGCCTGCACTAGCTGCTTTTCTATCCAGCTAAGGGCATCTCGATTGCGGGCAGTACCCTGCCGACGATCCCCAAATTGAGTCAGTCCTTTTAGGGTAGTTTTGTAACTCTCCAAGGTCAGCCTGCTGACCAAATTTGCCGTTGTGTCAGAACTTTTCTCTGTGGCCATCGTCGAGATACTACCCATGGCAAAGACTCCGAGTAACACAAAAAATTTAACCGGCTTGGCAGTATGGACCTGCTTGCAACGACAGTAGCTTTTAATAAACAACATATCTCAAACTCCAGTTCGCGTAAAATTTTCACCTATCGTAGTTTAGGTTTTTATCTCGCTTATGCAAGCTGTCTGTTAGTGCGGTACTTCTTGGCGGACATAAATTACAGTAATGTGCGCAAGGTAATGGTGACACCGATGGCTAACAAACCCGCGATAGCAATTCGGCGGTATAGCTGGCCGCCATACTTTTTGAATAGGTAAAAGCCAATTTTATCTCCCGCCACCATGGCGGGAAATGCCAACAGCAGATGCCATAGAGACTGAATTTGAATAAACCCTGCCACGCCGAATGAAACTAAGGCTATTACCGCTGAGGCCAAAAAAAAAGTAATTAGGAGCGCGCGACTGCGCTCGGGCACTGGTTCAGTCAGCATTACATAGATAATCATTGGTGGCCCGGGTATGGCTAAAGCTCCGTTCATCAGGCCAGACAGCAGACCGGTAAAGCTGGTGAGCATGGGGCTAACTCGGTGTGTCGTAGGCTTGAAAAAAATCAGTACTACACAGGCAATTATTACCGATATCCCCGCCCAGAATTGAAATTGTGCGGGTGAAATAAATGCCAATATCACCGTTCCAATCGCCGTTCCAATAGTTGCCATAAATACTAATGGCAACATTGGCTTCAAGGGCACGATACCCCAATATGTTCGTACACCAATTAAATTACTTGTCAGGGTGAGTGCCGCACTGAGAACTACTGATTCAAGTGGCGTTAAAAAAAGAGCAAATACGGGAACCGCGGTGAGCGCAAAACCAAAGCCAGTGAATGAGCGAAGGATGGAGGCAAATATAACTACTGACCATATTAGTAACAGCTCCAACACGCCTATATCAGCAGTCAGTTCGATCATCAAAAGCAATCCAAAGTGTATTTAAGCGAGCGAGAAGGTTAACAGCATAAACGGCCTGTTATAAAAGCGAGGTATTAAAACAAAAAATGGCGACTTCGGGAATCCGAAGTCGCCATTTTTTAGGTATAAATTTGCAGTTTAAGGCTGCTAAGACTGATCGGCGCCTCTCAGAGCATACCAACCAATATAGATGTAACACATCATTGGCACAATGAAGCTCAATTGAATACCTATGCTGTCAGCAGCCATACCTTGGATAAGCGGTATTAAAGCACCACCCACAATACCCTGACAAACAAGGCCCGAACCCTTACTGGTCATAGAACCTAGACCTTTAACTGCCAAGGTAAATATAGTGGGGAACATAATCGAGTTGAAGAATCCCACAGCCAAGATTGACCACATGGCCACACTGCCGGAGGTATTCATGCTGACAATTATCATCACAATTGCGATAACCGCATTGACGGCTAGATACTTAGTAGAAGCAATGTAATTCATTAGGAATGCACCGACCAGACGGCCAATCATTGCCGCGCCCCAGTAATAACCCACCATTTCTCCCGCTTCGGCAATCTCCATTCCTGCGATCGAACTCTCCGCGAAATAATTGACCAAGAAACTACCTATGGACACTTCACCACCAACATACATAAAAATTGCGAGCGCGCCGAGTACTAGAGATCGATGATTCCAAACACTGTCATTAGCCACATCTTCGTTCGTTTCTAGATGGGCAAGCTTTGGTAACCGTATATTTCTAAACAATAGTGCTGCGGCAACCAGTATGGCCGCAATCATCAAATAAGGCATCTGGACTGCAGAGGCGTCTGCTGCCACAACCCCCAAAATTAGCATAGTGCCGACAAAAGGACCCACTGTGGTACCCAGAGAGTTGGCAGCCTGAGCCAAGTTAAGTCGACTAGCTGCAGTTTTGTCAGGCCCTAAGGCAGCCACATAAGGATTAGCCGCTACCTGTAGAATGGTTATGCCACTGGCCAGAACGAAGAATGCAAACAGAAAAAGACCGTAAATATGTAGGTCCGCTGAGGGATAAAAAAGTATACAGCCCAACGCAGTTGTTAGTAGTCCAATGACAATACCCGTTTGAAAGCCAACCTTATCGATGAGTCTTCCGGCGAATGGCGACACGATAAAGTAAGCACCAAAGAAGCAAAACTGCACTAACATGGCCTGGGTATAATTCAAATCGAAAGATTCTTTTAAAAATGGAATCAAGATGTCGTTAAGGACGGTGATAAAACCCCAGAAGAAGAACAGGCAAGTCATTGCGATAAACGCGAACGTTTGTGTTTCTTGCTGTTGGCCTTCTGACACTGTTGTTGCCGAGCTATCTGGATTTGAGCCAGCCATCTGTACCCCCAAAAAGTAAAAGTTGTTTAAGTAAATTTTTATTAGTCGTCGAGCATAAGTTGACCAAAGGATTGATGCAACAGATATGCTCGAGATAGAGCCTATTTAGTCGCAACAATAAGTTACTTGGTCGAGTTTTGTTTTATTAGACAATATCAATCCGGCGGTTGAAGAATTAATAGGCGCTTTAAGATAATTTTTGCAGTAATCGAAACTTGGTGACATTTTCAGGACAATTGTGTAAATCTTGCTACAGTTATTAATCTGTTATAGAGAAAATGTCATAAGAAAGTCGTTGAAATGCCGTTACTAACAAAGTGCTTGGTGTTTAATAATATCTCCAGCAGCAAAGGAATCAAATATGATTATTCGCAAACTAAGAATTCAACGGGGTTGGTCACAAGATCAACTGGCCCAAATGACTGGTCTCAATATTCGCACTATTCAGCGTATTGAGCGAGGCCAAACACCCAGTCTTGAATCATTAAAAGCCTTTGCTGCGGTTTTTGAAACTGAAATCTATACTTTGCAACCGGAGACTGTTATGCCAACCGAACAAAATATATCTTTGGAAGAAGCCCGTGTTATTGAATATGTCCGTGATTTAAAAGGCTTTTACGGCCATCTCTTTACCTATGCCATTGTTATATCTGGATTGTTTATTTTTAATTTTTTGACAACGCCAGAGCATTTCTGGGTTATCTGGCCCGCCTTTGGATGGGGTATAGGTCTCGTCGCCCATGCCCTGTCTGTATTTGAAGTATTTAATCTCTTTGGCCCTGAGTGGGAGAAAAAACAAATTGAAAAAAGGTTAGGTAAAAAGCTTTGAACCCATACTTGGGGTGGTAAAGTACTAGGCAGCACCTGCCTGAATCCCCCCAAAAAGGAACAACACAGCGATGGAGTTTTATCTTGCGATACTGTTGTTCACCGCGACGGCCAGCATCACCCCCGGTCCAAATAATATTATGATAATGGCATCTGGCGTCAACTTTGGCGTTAGATCAAGTCTTCCCCATGTTTTGGGTATTTGCTTAGGCTTTCCAGTCATGGTTATCTCTCTGGGAATTGGCTTAGGGGCTCTATTTGACAGCGTTCCAATACTGCATGAGATTATAAAAATATTTGGTGTGGCCTACTTATTGTACCTAGCCTGGCTGGTGGCTTCCTCAAGCTCTTTTGAAGAGACTTCCTCGCCCTCTAGACCGCTTAGGTTTGATCAGGCTGTTCTGTTTCAATGGGTAAACCCCAAAGCCTGGGTCATGGCCACGGGCGCCATCTCGACTTACACAACAACTGCAGGTGATACGCTCACGCAAGTGCTATTTATTGCCTTCGCTTTTTTTATTACCGCCGCGCCCTCGGTGATGATTTGGTTGATATTTGGCGCGGGATTAAAACGCTATCTAGACAATGCGTTACATAATCGCATCTTCAATATAGTGATGGCTTTGTTACTAGTGGTCTCCATGTCACCCGTGATCAATGGTCTAATCCAACAGTATTTAAACTGATCTTTGACTTATAGAGTTCAAACATCTACTTTGATAGCAATCCATGCGTATATGCGCATGTGTAAACGGACTTTAACCTGCTAAACGGAGCTTTGACTATGTCATCTAATCCCCTACAAGCCTGCTTGGATATTTTAACGTCACCTCGAGACACCTTTGATGCCATTAAAGATAAAAAAGGTTGGTCATGGGCCCCTTTTGGACTGGTAGTCGTCTCTACGATCGCTCTGTTCCTCTATTACTTTTCGGTGGTAGATTTTGAATGGATGCTCGATCAAATGCTCGAACAAATGGCTGTACAAAATGAGATGTCGGCAGAACAGCTCCAAGCTACACAAGAGTTCATGACCAAAACATCTATGACATGGAGTACCCTACTGGGTGGTGCAATTGGCATTATCGTGATCAATGCCTTCATGGCCGTCTATCTTAATTTAATCACCAAAGTCTATAGCCCCAATGAAATGACATTCACTGCCTGGTATGGGTTTAGCTGGTGGACCAGCATGCCCTTTGTAATTTCCTCTTTACTTGCTGCTCTGGTCATTATGTTTTCAAGTGCAGGCATGGTTTCACTGGACGATTTATCGCCCACAAGTCTCGGTTTTTTGGCAGATCGCTCTAGTCCTTGGTTTGGTTTTTTTGGTGGTATTAATTTATTCAGCTTTTGGAGTATTGCCTTAGGGACAATCGGACTTTCATCTTGGTTAGGTCTGGCCGCCAAAAAAGCATTTATTATTGCCGTAGCTCCATCACTGGTAATCTATGGTTGCTGGGCACTTTATATTGGTTTTTCAGGATGAATTGAAGGCCATTTTGATTGAGTTGAATCTAAATCCCAACTCACAACGTCTTAACTGCAAAAATAGGTCTTAACTCTAGCTAGGGGAAGTAACCGTTCTATGAAAAAGAATCTGATTATTGTCGGAGCAATTGTTGCTCTGGTAGCTATCGCTTATCTTAAGCAAACTGGCGGTTCTGCCGAAGTATCGGTGAATGTCGAGCAGGCTAAAATTGAAGAAATTAAAAGTTCAATACTAGCCTCTGGCACGCTTATCTATAAAGAGCAGATTGAACTGCGCTCAGAAGTGATTGGTCAGGTGAGCGAGATGCTGGTGGAGGAAGGCGACAGGGTAATCAAAGATCAAGTCTTAATGCGCCTGGACCCAAGAACCTTTAACGCTGATGTCGAACAACAACAAGCTTATGTGCGCATTCAAACCATTGCTATTGAGCGTCAGAAGCAAGAATTGAAAAACATCACCTCCAAGTGGCAACGCAATAAAAATCTCTTCGAACGCAAGATTATTGGGCAAGATGCGTTCGAACTTATTGAGAACCAATATGCCCTAGCACGGATTGATCTACGCTCTCGTGAGGAAGGATTAACTCAAGCTCAGGCTACCCTAGATAAGGCCATGGACCGCTTGGAAAAGACGGTATTCAGATCGCCTATTGATGGGATTGCTACCTCGGTGGATATAAAGCTCGGCGAAACAGCGATTAGTGGCACCACAAATATTGCCGGATCTAATCTTATTACAGTGGCTGACCCATCATCTATTTTGGTCGAGGTATTGGTTGATGAGGCTGATATAGCCAACATCGAGATTGATCAAAGTGCAGATGTGTTCGCGGTTGCCTATCCTGATCAAGCACTTAAAGGTACGGTACAAAGCATAGCGACCTCAGCGAAACGCTCGAGCTATCGTCAAGGTCTCAGTTTTACGGTAAAGATTCTCCTCGAAGTAACTGCAGATATTGATATCCGGCCTGGTATGAGTTGCAGAGCTGAGATCTTCACTAAAATCAAACAAGGCACAATAGCGGTTCCCATTGAAGCGATAGTGTTCGAGGACGGCGACGATGAATCCTCTGATGTCGATACAGAACAAGAGTCTGATTCTATAAGCGTTCGTGTATCAGACAACATAAGCTCGACCAGCCATGTTTTCTTGCTGATTGATGGTAAAGCCGTCAAACGGGATGTTGAGTTAGGTCTATCCAATGACCGTTTGCAGGAAATAACCTCCGGATTAGCGGTGGATGAAACAGTGGTTATCGGACCTGCCAGAGCTCTGAGCAAACTTAAAGAAGGTGATTCTGTCAAAGAGATCGAGAAAAAGGCTGAGTAATGTCTAAGCAAACTATTATTGAGCTGAGAGGGATTGCCAAACACTACATGATGGGTAGCGAGGGTTTTTACGCCCTAAACGGCATTGACTTGGATATTTATCTAAATGACTACATGGCCGTTGTTGGTTCATCAGGATCGGGAAAGTCCACCTTAATGAACCTGCTAGGTTGCCTTGACTACCCTACTGCGGGTGCATACAAACTCAAGGGCACTGATGTAGCAACCCTAGATGAAAATGCACTTGCAGGCATTCGTAATCGAGAAATTGGTTTTATTTTTCAAAATTTCAATTTACTGCCCAGAGCAACGGCTTTACAAAATGTAATGCAGCCACTGATTTATCGTGGTCTAGCACTGGCCGAACGCAAGCAACGGGCGTCAGACGCATTGGCAATGGTCGGCTTGCAAGATCGTATGACTCATGTCCCCAATCAGCTGTCTGGCGGCCAACGCCAGCGAGTTGCCATAGCCCGAGCGCTGGTTACTGAGCCGGCTATCTTGTTAGCGGATGAACCTACCGGCAATCTAGATTCGTCTACGACGATTGAAATCATGGCGCTATTTGATCAATTACATAATGATGGCCAAACGTTAATTGTGGTCACTCATGAGCAAGAAATTGCCGAGCGCTGCCACAGAGTAATCACGTTAAAAGATGGACACTTGATGTCTGATCACGCTAATCAAGTCTCTGTTAAACCACTCGTTTCGGGAATAGCTACCCATGTCTAATCTCAAGTTTAAATTAGTTGAAGGAACACGTTCAGCCGCACTGTCTATTTTTGCCCATGGTTTCCGAAGCTTTTTGACCACGCTAGGTATTATTATTGGTGTCGCCTCAGTCATTGCAGTAGTTTCTGTGGTTCAAGGTTTTAGTGCCAACATAAGCCAGCAGTTTGATGGTATGGGCACCAATGTTGTCAATATAGAATCTTATACGCCAAGAAAGGAACGACTTCAGGGAGTACGTGCAAAATTAACCTATGACGACTATCTTCAAATAAAATATAGAGTGCCCGGTGTCAGTGATGTCACTCCCACTGTGAGAATGTGGGGATCCAATGCAGTTATCACTTATCGCGGGCAATCTTCTAGCTCAATGATAGTAGGAACAGCGTCGACCTATCAAAAATTGAACACTGTGTACCCAGAACGCGGCCGATTTTTTAATTTAAGTGATGACAAGAGCCGACGGCGAGTAGCGGTTTTAGGGTCTTCCATAATGTCCAAGCTGGATATTAAAGGCGACCCCATTGGACAACATGTCGCTGTTTCTGGCGAATGGTTTAAAGTTATTGGCATTGCCGAAAAACGCGGAAAACTGTTTGGCTTTGATCAGGATGACTTTATTTTACTACCATTTAGCACTACCCGAGCGTTATTAGGTGGTGCCGAAGAACCAGATATCACCATCAGTCTTCAGGTTGACGAACCCTCACAGCTAGGGCAAGTTAAGCAACATATTAAAAATTTATTACGCCGCAATCATAAGCTTGATAAAGATGCTGATGATGACTTTGAAATTGCCACCGCTGATCAAATGCTAGACACCTTTGATGAGATTATCGGCAGTACAACACTTGTCCTTGGAGGCATTGTTGGGATCTCCTTATTAGTGGGCGGCATTGGTATTATGAATATCATGCTGGTATCGGTCACCGAGCGTACCCGTGAGATCGGTATTCAAAAAGCGTTAGGCGCAACACGGTTCGATATTTTGCTACAGTTTTTAATTGAAGCTGTTTTCTTGTGCTTACTCGGCGGTCTAATCGGTTTAATATTAGGTTTCGGTGCGGGATCTTTAATTAGTAATTTAACCGGCCTGCCATCGGCAACGGTTCCTGCATGGGCTATTATTTTATCCTTCGGCTTTAGTGCAGGCATTGGTCTGATTTTCGGCATTATTCCGGCAGCTAAGGCTGCGAACCTTGATCCCATTGATGCTCTTCGCTACGAATAAACTAAGAGAGACTCATGGGCGGTCGGCAAGATAGAGCAACTGCTTTTCTTGATCAATATGAAAACGAAAATGCTCTAAGACGTTCATGCCTAAAAGACCGTCCACTCCTTCTGGCATCTTAAAGTCTAACACCGCGATTTGTGCGTCATTGAGCATAAATCGCCCTATTTCGAGATGATCAACGCGATAGATATTACCCTTAGTAATACCATTAGCCGTATTGAACATACGCTGACCCATAAGATCAAAATCATTAGCGTTTGAAAGCGCTTGGAAGGCCTGTCGCGATAGTGTTGTCATGGATGCACCGGTATCAATTAGCAGTGTCACCGCATGATCTTCAATCTCAACAACAGCCCAATATTGATTACCTCGGCTGACTAAGGCTATTTGATCGCTATAGTCATTCTTTAATGCGACTTTATTGCTGTTGCCCGAGGCAAATTGCTGTTGATGTTCCAGCATGATCTTTTCAGCAGCAACACTCACTGAGGGTTCTTTGGTCAGTTCAACAAGAATGTCTCTAGCAATAATTATATTGTCAGTCTGCAAGTATATTTGCGCTTGGCCAAGTCGATGGATAGGCCTCAGCAAGTTCAAGCTGTGCATCTGCTGATAAATATTGGTTAAACCGAATAGGTCCTCAACAGCGACTAGATCAGCGCTTATCTGGCTAATAAAGTCGTCAATTGCGGCCTCTACCCTTACCTTGTCACGGTGAGTATAGACATAGCTTTTTACCAGGTGATAAACCGCCGCCGCCTCGGCTAAAAAGCCAGTGGAGCGATTGAATTCGGCGAGAGATAACAATACATCGACGTCATCATAAAACACTGACAAATAGTGCTCGGTTAACTCAGTAAAATCATCTTGGGATGATGAGTTAATCAACATCCCAAGATGAGCCATAAGAATGGGTTTTAGACCTAATTCTTGAGCGCCTCCCCTATCTAAAATAATCTGATAGGTATTAACCGCTGCTGGATAATTATGGTCAGAAAGCTGCTGTTTGAATTGAGTGAGGGCATTTCCGTTGATCTTAGTGGCATCGTCCAAGTCCAATTCATTGGATTGACTAGTCTGTTTTGACGGTAACAATGGCGAGGTTAATTTTTGCTGAAAAAGCAATTCAGAGGCGTCCTTCGCACCCGATGCGATGTCTTCAACGTTGCTAATCAAACCTGCCTGCCAGTGGTTCCAAAGCAAGCCGGCAGAGAATGCCAAACCTGCAACAGCGATCAGCGTAAACGAAGAGTGCTTTTTAACGCTCAAGACGGAACTTCCCCAAAATAGTGTAATTAATTCTGTGGCCAAGCTTATACTAAGTCGAGTGAGAAATTAAACAACAGAAGCATAGCAAGTTAGTTATGCACATATTAAAATACACCGGTTCAGGTTCATGTAATGTTGGGGAGTAACTGATTGACACTTTTTGAAGCGATTATTCTCGGAATTGTCCAAGGACTGACAGAGTTTTTACCTGTTAGCAGTAGCGGTCATCTTGAACTTGGTAAAGCTATACTTGGCGACACTAGTATTCCTCAAGAAAGCATGATGTTTACGGTTGTAGTCCATTTTGCCACGGCTTTAGCAACCCTAGTGGTTTACCGATCTGAAGTGGCGCGAATTGCCGGTGGTCTGATACAGCGCAAGAATAATGAAGAATTTAAGTTCTCGCTGAAAATCTTGATCAGCATGCTTCCCGCCGCCGCTATCGGCGTTATATTTTCCGATGAATTAGAAGTTCTATTCGACAAGCAGATAGTGTTGGTAGGCGTTATGCTGTGGGTGACCGGTATACTTTTAATGGTTGCCGATCGTGCAAAAAATACCAGCAAAGATGTCACCTTTGGCCATTCGATAATCATTGGTATCGCCCAAGCTATTGCTATTTTACCGGGGATCTCACGCTCCGGCGCAACCATCTCCACTTCCGTCTTACTTGGTGTTGACCGCAGCAAAGCCGCAAGTTTTTCATTTTTAATGGTTGTACCGCTGATTTTGGGGAAAATAGCTAAGGACTTAATCGATGGGGGACTGCACATTAATAGCGATCAATTAGGTATTTTAATTGCCGGGTTCATTGCAGCCTTTATAACAGGGATAGTTGCCTGTCAGTGGATGATCAAACTAGTTCGCAACGCTCAATTAAAGTACTTCTCTTACTACTGTTTTTTAGTGGGCACTGCCGCTATAGTCCACCAAGTAGCTCTGTAGCTAAAAAAAGATTAGCACCTAACGTTTACTGTAATCCCAGTAATTTGTGGGTTTGTAAGCTGAGATTCCAGCGCGGGTGTTTTAAACAGTAATTGATGGTTTCATTAACATTATTATTTTTAGCATCGTCGAACATGGGCTGTAAAAAGAAGAAATCAAATTTCAAGTGAGTAAAGTCACTTGGCTGGTGGCCGTCCTGCGGATAAACCAATTTAATTTCATCACCTTGTTCAACAACAACCGTAGAACCGGATTTGGGGCTTACACAAATCCAGTCTATCCCCTTGGGAATAGGCAGTGTCCCGTTGGTTTCAATCGCCACCTCAATCCCCTCAGCATGAAAAGCATCGATAAGCACTTCATCCAGCTGCAGAAGAGGCTCCCCCCCAGTACAGACCACATAGGGATGTATCGCATCGACAATACTGGTTGGCCAGTATTCTTTGACCCTCTTCGCCAGATCATCGGCTTGACTAAAATCACCGCCGCCTTCACCGTCAGTACCAACAAAATCTGTATCGCAAAAACTACATACCGCCTCAGCACGATGTTTTTCTTTTCCACTCCACAGATTACAGCCAGTAAAGCGACAAAATATAGCCGGCCTTCCAGCGTGAGCCCCCTCGCCTTGTAATGAGTAGAAAATCTCTTTTACCGCATAACCCATAATTAGAGGCCCATTGATAACAAACTGTTAGGTGCTTTTTTGGTGGTCCGTCAGAGATCGCCGTTATGTATGAAGACTAAAACCATAATCATTACGACACCGATCTGATCGGCGCATATAGTAACGTAGTCGAGGTGAAAAAGGGATTCTACCGATGATTATCTAGACGATGTAAACCACCATTAAAGTAGTTCGTTTCAGCCACTGGTGAACTAAGCCAGCACTTCCAAATAATTCTATTTGGGCTTAAGGGGTGTTTTATTCTATTCGTTAACGGATAGAATAGCAATTCTCTTATACAGGTGCCACTTAACGTAATGCTGGATAAATAAAAAAGGGATTCGTAGGGTCAATATTAAAAAGGCCTTAACGATGAATAAGTCATTTATCCTTAGACAAAAAGCTGCATAAGACTATTAAAAAGCTTTCAACTTCGGGTATGTGCCTTTACAGGTTGCATTAATACTGTGATTTTTAAGGTTTAAAACGACGACTGCTTGTACCAGTTTATGATCGGATATGGGTAATGCAGGGTGCCTGCTAAAATGACCATTAATAGTTACGGATTAAGGTGTAATGAATGTCGGTTTTGAGGCTCGGAAGTTGTGTATACTTTATGAATCTATAAACCAATGGTTAACTTCACTAAATGAATATTTTATTGCGTCAAATTTTAAAGGCAGGACTTGAACATGCTGCCAAGCAAAGTATCCATCAATACCCTCAGGTTGTCTGCTTTGCTCACGATGCAATATCTCGAAAGATTATGATTGATGGGATTTTCGAGAAAAAAGAATTAATGGCATTGAAGGCATTCCTGTTATCCCAGCCCAATTCTCGTGATACCTGTCTAGATATCGGTGGAAACATTGGCAATCATGCCCTTTACTTCGCTAATCTATTTGATCAGGTGATTAGCTTTGAACCCAATCCGGCAACATTCCAGGTACTGGCGCTAAACGCGAAACTTGTAGAAAATATATCAGCGGTTAATGTTGGGATTGGCGACCAAACCATTACCTTACCCGCTACCGTCGATAACCTAAATATTGGAGGGGCTCGAGTTAGTGCGGGGGAAGTCTCTAATATAGAATTTTCATTAGTCGCGCTGGACG
Organism: gamma proteobacterium HTCC2207; assembly: GCA_905182275.1. Classification (GTDB taxonomy): domain Bacteria; phylum Pseudomonadota; class Gammaproteobacteria; order Pseudomonadales; family Porticoccaceae; genus HTCC2207. The sequence goes on along the minus strand of CAJJAU010000074.1, from coordinate 32,869 downwards.
AATATCTACTAAGTAAAGCTCCAGCCTCAATCAGTTTTATCAAAATGGATGTTGAAGGTTACGAACTAAAGGCGCTTCAAGGAGCGACTCAAACTCTTCAACGACACCAACCTATGCTCGCTTTGGAGTTACATGTTAAAAAGAACCCTTCCGAAGTAGATAAAATCTTGGCCTTTTTAATTGGTCAAGGTTATGCATATGCTCATTTATTTAAACCGAGACTAATGTCTAAAAGAAAGCCTGAATTCGTCAAAATACCTTTATCAGAGCTCGAGAACTATTCTGCTAAAAATCACAAAATGGTAGTGTTTACTTTCGACTGATTTTTTAGTGCCGGTGATTTAACACAGTCTTCAGTAAACCTTGTCAATAGATCGCTCAATAGATAGAGCGACAAGGGTAGTTAACAAGTGTCGTCAGCTTTTTTAGGCAGCTTATTAAATAATCACATGCAACTACCTGCCAGCGTTTTTATACGATTACTTTAGGTGAAGCAAGCCTGCTTACAAAATATTATTTAGCTCTAAATCCACAAATAAATATCCAAATAACCTCGGGATAATCTTAGACTTTTAGGATTGTTAAAAAAGTGGTTCTAGTTGTGACACAGTTGACAAAAATATTGGAATTAAATTGGTCAAACCTAATTTTTAGTCTAAATTTAAGATAAACCATCAAACGCAAGGAGCGCGAAAAATGTTACATGAGTTAATGGATGATAGAAGAATTAATCAAAGTCAATTGGGACGAGAAACCGGTATTCCTCAAGCAACGATTAGCCGTTATCTAAACGGAACAACTAAGTCACTAAAGTTCGATACCCTGAAGGTTTTGGCAGATTACTTTAGTGTCCCTATGGAAAAAATCGTTCGCAACGACTGATTATCCTAACCCCGCAGCACCAATAGCCCGTTACCTGTAAACGGTTATAGTATCTGCAAATCGCCCGGCCTCTAAGTACTAAACAAGTATTACCCTTGAAGACTCACAGGTTTAGCAGGCGACCCTTGCAGAAATGGGCCATCAACACAAATTCGCTGGCCATCTGGCGCAGCACAGGCTCCACAAATACCGACGCCACACTTAGTTAAATAATCAATGGCGCTAAATATTTGATCATCGCGACAGAACTCACGTTGTACCGCCGCAGCCGCATGCACCATAGGAGCAGGACCGCAGTTATAAAACACTAAATTGTCTAGCTCAGTCTGATCCATTTTTTCCAACCGAGTTCGCAGTAGCTCGGTTACAAACCCCTTAAACCCATAACTACCGTCATCAGTAGCGACATGTACATCAGCAATTCGCTGACATTCTTCAAGGTAGTAGAGACGCTCTGCGGTGCGTGCACCGGTGAATACTTCAGCGTTACCAAAATCTCGAGCAAGTTGATAAACCGCGGCCAAGCCTGTACCACCGGCGACGGCCATAATTTTAGCTCCTTCATGGGGTGATACCGGAATGCCATGTGGACCACGCACATAGACTTCAGACCCAACGGCTAAGTCCATTAACTCATGAGTAAAGATACCCACATCAATAACTGCCAATTGAAAAGGGTCGTCTGAAAGAGCCGAAAAAGGCTTCTCTCCTACACCTGGCACCCACAGAAATACAAATTCACCAGCCTGCACATTAATTTTTCTATCGAAGGTCAAAACGCAAATGTCATCGCATACTCGCTTGTTCTCGACCAGCACAACCGGCTGGAAGTCCATGTCAATATCGTAGCGAATATGAGCCTCGGCTTTATTACTATCGAAGCAAATATCAGATTCAAGCTGGCTAAAGTAACTTCCAATATCAGCGGTAGTCATTCCGGTAAGGGCAGATCCAATTCCAATAATAGTGGATCCTGCATCTAAGAATTCGCGAACATCTGCAGCGCTACTCACTCCACCACACCCAACAATTGGGACATCTGTTACAGCCGCAATTTCGCGGACACATTTAAGCGCAATAGGCAGAACCCCTTTTCCAGACATTCCGCCAGCCCCATTAGAGAGCACCGGCTGTCCATGGGCAGAGGTATAACCTGGGCCGACAGTATTAATCGCACAGATGCCATCTGCTCCACCGGCGACCGCCGCAAGTGCAATTTCTCCGATGTTAGGTGTGTTAGGTGTTAATTTAGGAATGACCGGAATATCGACAACTGCCTTGACGGCTGCGGTCACCTCTCGAACCATTTCAGGATCTTGCCCCATAGCCATTCCATAGCCTTTGGCATGCGGGCAGGAAAGGTTAAGCTCAAGACCACTGGCAACGGGTGCCATGATTTTAGCCACCTCAACAAACTCTTCTACACTGCCACCAAAGATGGATACCAGTAAAAATCGATCCTCAGGAATACGTAAGGCTTGCATTGCCTTTGCCGAAGCTTCAGCGCCTGGATTGGTTAAACCCACCGCATTGACGAAGCACCCAGGTGCATATTGACTATAAACCGGCTCACGGTTCCCTGCACGAGGGGTGGGTCCAACACTTTTAGTAGTGATCACACCGATTTGCGGCATCTGATCAAACATTGCCTGAATGATGGAGGTTGCCGTAGTCACGATTCCAGAAGGAATCGTGAAGGGTCCCGATAGGGTCTTGCCAAGAAATTGTGTTTTCAAGATGATTTGCTCGAAACTGGTGTGTTAGTGTTTACGCAGAAAAAGATTATACCGACTTTACCGCGACAATGTGTTTCGAATTTTTAAAGTACTAACGTCATACCCCTCATCATTAGCGTCAGCTCATACAAATTAGTTTTCAGTGATCCCTTGGTATAAAACTAGTAGATTTATACTTTTTTGTGAAGTAGGTCACAGTTCTTGAGTTTCAGCCTTAATTTTCTTAAAAATGATTTACAATAGAGATGGTCAGCCAAAGGTGAATACGATCGGTGGCTAATATTTACAATCAAAACTACTTTTTAGAGACTTATTATTATGAAACTTAATACCACTCTAGATTCACTGGCCAAACCGTTTTCGGTATTGGCTCCCTGGTTACTTAGACTGAGTCTAGGTACTGCATTTTTCCTCCACGGGTACGGAAAATTTCCACTACCTCCAGAAAAAATGGTTGGTTGGTTTGGCAGCATCGGTATCCCAGCGCCAGAATTAGTAAGTAGTATGGTCGCCATCGGTGAAGTTGCTGCTGGTATCGGCATTATAGTTGGTGGTTTATTAGGCTCCTCTCTTGGGCATCTGATTACCCGACTGTCAGGTGGTGCGGTTGCAGTAATTATGGTTGGGGCATTTTCAATCGCTCATGCTGACTGGTTTATCACCACTAAATTATTTACCAGCGAACAAATATTTCTAGTCGCTATTGGTTTATATTTCGCTATTAAGGGCAATGATTAACTGGCTCTTTAAATAGATCCCAATTTTTCAAATCGGGTCTGGAGTTCAGCTTTATCTTGCTTTGCTCCAAGTGCCCGTTTATCCTCATGTTGGTGTATACGTCAGGTGTAAATGCTTGTTAGAGTCTGGCACCCTGTAAAAAAAACTGTTGGATTTGAAAATTAATGCGCGTTCCCCCCTTTTTATACAGTATTTACGAAAAATTCTTGCGTCGTCAATTGGCGAGCACGGTAGTCCCTAAACATATTGGCCTGATTGTTGACGGCAATCGTCGATTTGCCCTGGCGGCTGGTTTGGCAACTCGAAAAGCAGGCCATATGGCAGGCTCAGACAAACTAGAAGACTTTTTACGGTGGTGTCTAGAGCTCGATGTGGAAATCGTTACACTGTATGGATTTTCAACTGAAAATTTCAAACGAAGTAGTGAAGAAGTGGAAGAGTTAATGAGTATTATTCTAAATAAATTCAGAACCCTTCAAACAGATCCTTTGATTGAGGATGAAAATGTTAAAATTAAAGTCATTGGCAGACGCGATGGCTTCTCTCAAGAGATGCAAGACGAGATAATCAAAGTAGAGGGTATGACTCAAGATCATAATAGCTTTCAACTTAATGTTGCAATTGGCTATGGAGGCAGGGCAGAGATAGTTGACGCGGTTAAGAAGATTGGTGAACAGATTAAAACTGGCGAAATAGATGTCGAGTCTATTGATGAAGACATGCTCTCCAATCATCTCTACACAGAAGGTATGCCCGACCCAGATCTTATTATTCGCACTTCTGGTGAAGAGCGTTTATCTGGTTTTTTACTCTGGCAAAGCGCCTACTCAGAACTTTATTTCACCCAAGTTTTTTGGCCTGCATTTCGTAAAATAGACTTTTGGCGTGCGATTCGTGTCTGGCAACAGCGTAATAGACGTTTCGGTAAGTAAATCATACGCAGCCTAACGGCTGACTATTTGTCGCCATAACCATAGAAATCCGCAATGGCTAATCCAGCTGCCACACTGGTGAAGGGGTCATGCTTAACAACCTTGCCTGCAAACTGATTATCAAGAATATCCTTAACCGCTGGGATCAATGACGAGCCACCGGTGCGCAACACTAGATCTATATCATCTGAACAGAGGTTTGCTTTGTTTAAAATCAGCGTTATCGCCTGCTCTAGCTCGAACAGCAAATCAGAAATCATCAGCTCAAACTCCCAACGTTCAAGCTCGACCTCAATATCCAACTCAGGAATATCTAAGACAGCTGATTGCTGAACCGAGAGTTCCGCTTTAAAGGCCTTTATTGCTTCAAACACCTGATAGCTATAATTTTGCTTGATAAGATCGTATAGACGCCTAAATTTTTGCGCCGCCTCGTCAGTTTCCGCCATACGCTGCATCACTGGGGTAGTATATTTATTCTGATTAAGCGTGTAACTGACTGGCCAGTTAATCAACAAATCCTCAAAATCACCAAACGGAAACAGCGTATCAACGGCCACTCCATCGGTTACCCTGCTCCAGCGCTCACCCTTACCCAACATAGGAAACACTAGCTGTCTGAAAATAGTCTGGTCAATCCGATCGCCACCCAGAGCGATACCATGTGTCGCCTCAACCGTAAAGTTAGCATCGTTACGCCGCAGAATACTGAAATCCAACGTACCTCCACCAAAATCAACGGTGAGAACACGCTGGTCACTGCTGCCAGGATTGTTGTGTAAATAGCTAATAGCCGCCGCTGTTGGCTCAGGACAAAAGTTTTGCTGATTGATGCCTGCATATCCATAGGACTCACTGAGACGTTCCATAGCAACACTATTGCGCATTTCTTCTCGGCCCTCAAAATTAACCGGGTGACCAATGCATGCATGGTCAGCACGCTCATGAGGCCATCTGCGCAAACTAGATTGCAGTGCTTTTTGAATACCAACTAAAATCGGGGTAACCAGCGCAACCAATCGAAAGGGCCGATTAAATATCAGGGTGCGGTCGCTAGTGGCATTACCCAGTAATCGTTTGGTTCCTCTAAACAAACGCCCGGGTAGGCCAACATCATTAATGGCCTGCCCGTAAACTTTGCTCGTATCTCCCTCACTAGCAGGCCCATCACTGCCTCCTGCACTGGTCCTTTCTTCTCCTAATAGCTCGGCACTTAACTCAACTGTCCTGCCTCGATTGCCGGTGATGTAATCATCAATAGCCTGTTGACCAATCTCGGTGACAAGGTCTTTATCCAGATAATTCGCCGATGGCATAATAGCGTTATCACGCCCTAACTCGACTAACACCACCTCTTTGCCGTCATAAATCGCAGCAGCACTATTGCTGGTACCAAAGTCGATACCAATACCGATAGTAGGATTTGCCTGCGGAATATTTTGTGCCATTACTTTTTCACTGAAATATTAAAAGGGCGCTGATTTTAACGGAAAACAAAAAACAAAAAACCAAAATTTAGTCTCTTTGCTAAATAATTTTAAACAACATTACTCAATGAACGACTTATAAGGTTGGCTAAATGCTGGTCATGTTAGCCCATTATCTTGAATTACCCACAGACGTCTAAAGACAAGGTAAACTTCAGAGTTAAAAAATCATAATTAAAAGGCGCTCAAGCGCTAAATAACATACAAAAAAGGGTCTTGGTATGCTCGGTAAAATTCAGCAACGTCACCTTATGATCCTGTTGTCTGCCTTTGCGGTGTTTATCTGTTATATCGATCGAATCAATATGTCGGTGGCTATTATCCCAATGGCTGAGGATTTTGGCTGGGGCCCTCAGATGCAGGGGACAGTGCTGTCGTCCTTCTTTGTCGGTTATTTATTGCTACAAATTGTCGGTGGTACACTCGCCGATCGCTATGGCGCAAAGGTGGTTCTTGGTACTGGCGTCCTACTCTGGTCTCTGTTTACCATGTTAACCCCCCTAGCAGCCTCATTCGGACTGGGTATTTTGATCCTTAACCGAATATTGATGGGTATGGGTGAAGCGGTTACCTTCCCCTCAATATATGCATTACTTGCCCGCTGGGTGCCAGCCTCAGAGCGCGCACGTGCGATGGGCGCGATCAATAGTGGCATTCCCCTAGGTACTGTCTTCGCATTATTGGCTACTCCTTTAATAGTCCGAGTCTACGGGTGGGAATGGGCCTTCTACTCCTTTGGATTAATCGGCATTATCTGGTTTTTTGTTTGGCAAAAATTAGCATCATCGCAGCCCGCTGATCATACTAATATCACCGCCAAAGAGTTAGCTCATATTCAATCAGAGGGGGAACCCAGTAAAGCTGAGACGGCCCCTCCGATACTATCGCTACTAAAGTCACCCGCCATTCGCGCCATTATGGTGGCTCATTTTTGTAACAATTGGTCTCTTTTTCTTCTCCTAACTTGGCTGCCGACATTTATTAATAAGGGTCTTGGCGTGGACTATGCATCCGTAGGTATGTTCACCATGATCCCCTTTATAACCTCATTTTTCTTTTACAACATTTCCGGCGGCATCGCCGACCGTATGATTAAGAGTGGCATGCCTGTAGTGAGAGTGCGTAAAATCATGCAATCTATTAGCCTAGGAGGCATGGCAGCAGCCATGATGGTGGTGGGCTACTCAGACAATGTTTGGATGGCTATCGGTATTATGACGCTAGGCAATATTCTTGGTTCTGCGGCTATCGGTGGCTTCGTGGTTAACCACATGGACATAGCGCCCAAATATGCCGGTACGTTGATGGGTATTACTAATACGGTTGCCGCTGTCCCAGGCATCATTGGTGTCTATGCTGCAGGCATGATTCTCGAACTCACCGGGTCTTGGGTGCTGGTGTTTCAAGTCGCCGGGGCTGTATCTATATTTGGAATGTTTTATTACCTACGCAATGCTAGTTCAGACAAACAGTTCGATTAAACGTGTGACGCAGCAAAGGAGACATTAAAATGGATCGTCAACAAGCTTTAAAAACTCTGTCAGCACCGGGCATGCCCCTAGAAATGGGTAATAGCGAGGTCTATGGTAAAACTCGTCGAATCTATAAGAATGCACCCAAAAGTCTTCGCGAGCTATTCAGCCAAAATCTAAGTAATGAAACCTTTTTGGTTTTTGAAGAGGAGCGCTACTCGTTTAATGAAACATGGGCATTAGCCAGTGCCATTGGCAGCGGCCTAGTGAAAGACTATGGTATCCAAAAAGGTGATCGTGTTGCCATCTGTATGCGTAATTTTCCTGAATGGATTATTGCGTTTCAAGCCATTACATCAGTAGGAGCCATAGCAGTAGCGCTGAATTCTTTATGTCAGACAGAAGAGCTTATTTATGGAGTTACCAATTGTGGCTGTAAACTGCTAATTGCTGATCAAGAACGCAGTAATTTAGTCGCTGATGTTAGTTTGTCTTGCCACATCCTGTTGGTTCGCGGAGATGCCAAAAGTCCGCATTCTGGGTGGGCGGAACTAGTAGAACGTCATCGCGATGCAGAGATGCCTGCAGTCACTATTGAGCCTCTAGATGATGTATTGATTTTATATACCTCAGGATCAACCGGTCGACCTAAAGGTGTAGTGTCGAGTAATTTAGCGGTCATCAGTGCGTTATTGAGCTGGGAGATGTCACTACAAATATGGATGATGCTTATTGATGAACCACTAAAATCGCCTGCCCAACAACCCGCAGGGCTAGCAGCCGTGCCTTTATTCCATACCACCGGTTGTCATGCAGTTTTCCTCTCTGCCTTTAGATCTCAGACAAAGTTAGTTCTTATTCGTAAGTGGGACCCTGTTGCCGCAGCGAGTTTGATCGAAAAAGAGCAAATCAGCTCTTTTATCGCACCCTCAACAATGACAGGAGATCTTGTTTTTTATGCCAAGCAAAATGGACATGATCTGTCTAGCCTTAGGTCTGTTGGTGGTGGTGGCGCAGCTCGTGCGCCTGAACAAGTCAAAAGTATTGATAATGCCTTTAGTAATGCGATCCCTAACACTGGATGGGGTATGACTGAGACTAATGCTATTGGCACCGCTATCGCCGGCGAACTCTATTTGGATAAACCCAGCAGTTCTGGCTTCCCCGCCGCGGTGTTAGATATAAGAATAGCGGATAAAGATGGTTGTTCATTACAACCTGGTGAACGTGGCGAAGTTCAAATACAAGGTACCTCTATGTTCCGTGGCTATTGGAACAACCAAACAGCAACTGATGAGTCGCACACTAGTGATTGGTTTAAAACTGGCGATATTGGGTATCTGGATAATGAGGGCTATCTTTTTATTGTTGATCGAATTAAGGACATGGTCATTCGTGGTGGTGAAAATATTGGCTGTGGCGAAGTTGAAGCGGCACTGCTTGAGCATCCATCTGTTCGCGAGGCCTGCGTATTTGCAGTGCCTGATGAACGTCTTGGCGAGGAAGTCGGCGCAACGATATGCTGCATTAGTCCTATTAGCGAAGATGAATTGCGTAGTTTTCTCAAAGGTCACTTATCGGCATTCAAAATACCACGCTATTTAGACTTTACTGGCACTCTCTTACCACGCACAGGCTCAGGGAAAATCTTTAAACTTGAAATTCGCAAGACCGCCATTGAGCGATTCATCGGCATTCACAAATGATGTCTAAATTAGCGCTTGAAACCTATTTTTACTACGATTTTTGACGACTGCATCGCCTTTGAAGATCTGGCCGTTCATCGCGATATAAACGCCATCAGAAATACTCTGTATGGCACCAATAGCACAACCAATGTTAAACACAGCATCATTCTCAGCAAATGCAGCGGGCTGCAGAGCACCTGTAAGAATAATTTTTTTGTCTTTTATGTTAGTCAACCAACTCGCCGTTTCAACCATGCCGTCGGTACCATGCGTTATTAAAATATGTTCTGCATTGACGTCTAGAACCGCCTGCTGGATAACTTTACGGTGCTCATCTGTCATGTCCAAACTATCTACTCGCATCACTTGACGCATAGACACTGTAAAACCGACGTTCATACGTTGAAGCAGATCTTCGATAACTGGATGTCCTACCTGGAATTCACTCTCTGCATCAAAGTAGACCTTATCGATTGTCCCACCAGTGGTGAGGATAGCTAATTCATCCATGTGACAGTTCTCTTTATGAGAATTAAAAAAAAGGGGGGGGTAATGATGTTAGAGAAGTTCTAGAGGATTGGTCTTTTCTAATTAATCATTCAGCGTATAGTGTAATACAAACTCTAAGGGTACCGCCTCCTAAATTTGGCTGATCCAATTATTATATTGGGTCGTAAAGACAGATTATAAGAAGGACTTTCCAATATGTTGGGCACTAAAATTAAAATTGTAGATGATGATCAAACAGCAAACCGTCCCGTTGTCCTGAGCACTGAGAAGCGCTCGGATAAGTGGTCGCTGCTTTTGGTGGCCGTGGGTGAAAGTAAAGATCGTAAAGCGTTTGCACAACTTTTCGCTCATTTCGCTCCTCTACTGAAAAGCTTCGCGCATGCTAGTCGCCATGAAGGTTGGTTTCCAGGACTAAGCGAAGACTTGGTTCAAGAAGTCATGATCAAAGTTTGGAATAAAGCGGCTGGCTATAAGCCTGAGAAAGCTTCTGCAACGACTTGGATTTATACCGTAGCTCGTAACTGTCGAATTGATATGTTACGTCGTAAAAGTAATACCCAGCATTTGCCTCTGGAGAATGAAGATTTTTGGCATGAGCCTGATGAAGAAACGCCTGTATCTTTGTTACGTCAAAAACGTAGTGAAGATAAGGTACAAGCGTCACTAGAGAAACTTCCAAAAGAACAAGATGAGATCCTTCGCAAAGTTTATTTAGAAGGTAAATCACACGCCGAGGCATCCAAAGAGTTAGGACTGCCATTGGGGACCGTCAAATCCAGAGTGCGCCTAGCACTTCAGAAAATGCAAATTCTGGTTGCACCAGAGTTTAGAGAAGAATTTTTATGAAAACAGTTAATCATCACCCAGACGCCGCTATGTTAGTAGAGTTTTCAGCGGGTACTCTAGATACCGCAGCGTCAATCTGCGTGTCAGCGCATTTACATTTTTGCAATAAATGTCGCAGTGAACTCCTGCGGTTAGATCAAGTTGGTTCGCAGTTAATGAGTGAAACAGAGCCTTATGCTGTGGGTGAGCAATTGTTCGAAAATGTGATGGCAAAGATTGATGCTCAGCCTGAAGATTTAGAGCGGACAAATAGACTCGAAGATGTCGGCTCAAGTAAGTCTACCGACGAATACTTCCCACTCGCTGTAAACAAACTCATCGAAAATACTGCTGAGGAGTTTAGTTGGCGTCACATGTCAGCATCTGTAGATGTAGCCCGCGTTAAAACAGGGCAGAAAGATTACGAAGTCGCTCTGCATAAAATCTGCGCAGGCGGAAAGACCCCTCGACATGGTCATAGCGGAAAAGAGTTTACCGTTGTGTTGAAAGGTAGTTTCTCTGATGAAAAAGCAGTCTACTCTGAGGGGGATTTTTTATTACGCGAACCAGGCGATGAACATCAGCCGATGGGCGCTCAGAACGGTGAATGTATCTGCTTATCCGCGTTAGCTTCACCCATCAAGTTATCAAATCCTCTTGGGTTTTTAATGAAACCTTGGTTACGTATTAACCCTATGTAAGGGAAAAGATCATCTAAACCGCGCTTAATTAGCGCGGTTTTTTTTGGAAAAAATTTAGTCAAAAAAAAGGGCCTCCGCAGAGACCCTTTTTACTCATCAAGACTCTAACTAGAAGTCATATTGAGCTCTTACATACCAAGAACCACCTTCATAGTTAGCTGCGGTACGTCGAGGATACTGCAAACCAACACTCATACGGTTAGCATTTGGTGCACCAATCTCATCAACATACTCATCCAAAATATTTGAACCGCCGGCGGTTATACGTAAATCATCAGTCACGTCATAACCCAATTCAACGTCCAGATAAATGATGCTATCAATTTGCGCTGAAGGGTCAGATGCTGCCCCTATAGTACCGCGCTCATCGTAGTGCTCGCCATAGAAATTAAGGCGTGCCATCAGACTCCATTGTTCACTGAGGTTGGTAAAGGTATTGATTACAAATCGATTTTCAGGATAGTTATTCTCAATATCTTCGATGAGTGAATCACTTACCGGCTTAACGCCATTGATTGTCTTCTGACCTGCCACCTCAATGCTATTATGATTGAAAGCAAAGCTAGCCATAGTGTCCATACCCGACATCAACTCAAATGAGGTGGCAAGAACCAAATCAAAGCCCTGATGCTCAATGTCCATTGCGTTAGTGTAGAAAGAGATAGAACCACCACTACCGTTAGCAATATCACCGGTACGGTAAATACGATCATCAACTGCGACCTTATACATATCAAAAGTCAGGGTAGTGTTATCAGCAATATCAGCAGTGAATCCAAGGCTCATATTGACCGATTCTTCCTCTTTCAAAGGCGCTCCACCCACGGCCAGTGCTCCGGCACTCGTAGGTCGAACAAGCCCTTCTTCAACCTGAAGACCTGTAGTTCCATCAAAGGTTGTGATGGTAGTACTTACATTGGCTTGTCCTGGTGTGGGCGCATGGAAGCCCGTGGATACAGAGCTCCGCAGTGTAACAGCATCACTCAGTGTATAACGCCCTGCCACTTTACCATTAACGGTGCTACCGAAGTCTGAGAAGTCCTCAAAGCGCAGCGCATATTGGAGCATTAACTCATCGCTAATGTCATGTTCCATATCTACGTAAAAGGCCATATTATCTCTAGAAAACTCGCCCGCATCAGCTGGCTTTACACTGCTCATACCACTGGTATTTCCATCAATAGCGGCTTGCTCGCCAGGCACTGTAGTGAAGGTCTCTTCTCTCCATTCAGCACCAAAAGCTAGAAATACATTAGAGCTGAGAGTCTTACCAAAGTCAGCATTGATATTGGTCTCGTCTTGATCATAGCCACCCATATCAAAATCACGCTGGAAGCTTCCATCAGCTGCAACACCTAAGCTGGGTGCGGTAGTGTTGTTTAGCAAATAACGGAGCTCATTAGACCCTGAACCAATACTGACATCATAAGAAGTGCCGTTACTCATCTCACCCTTGATACCTGCCACCAATGTCATGTCCTTTTGGGCACCGTCTAAGAAAGGTGTGTAACCCTGACGCAGTGTATCTGCTACCCAATTCTCATCACCACAAAGCGCAGCAATAGTACTGTGACCGGCTGTGCAATCAGTATCGTAACCAGCACGATAGAAGAACCGATAACGGCCGTCAGTTTCTGCATAGCCACCGTGCGCATATAGACCGGCATCGGCACTCTGATCAGTACTACCTGCGTTAAAGAAGAACCGCTGGCCACTCGTCTCTGGACGACCCCAAGACTGTACAAAAGGGGTGTCACCAAACGGTGAATCAGCACCAACATTAAGTACACCCGCATCTATAAGTCCTTGGCCCACAGGACGCTGAATACCGCGTGATAAAGCATCATTATCAATTGATTCAAAACTCAGGTTTAGGAAGCCATTTTCACCCAGTGCAAACCCGCCATTAGCAGCGACTTTCGTCGATTGCTCGCCTTCAAAAAACTCACCATATTGAACTTGAACCTGACCGCCTTCAGAGGCATCCTTCAATTTAAAGTCCATCACTCCGGCAATAGCATCGGAGCCATACTGAGCAGCTGCACCATCACGCAGTACTTGGATATTGCTTAATGCGATACTCGGAATCATACCAATATCAACGCCGTGAGCACCGTTGCCTGCTGCTGGAGCAAAGAACTGAACTAGTGCTGAGCGATGACGACGTTTGCCATTGACCAAAATTAAGGTCTGATCAGGCGCCATACCGCGTAGCGATGTAGGGCGAATAAACGCACTACCATCACCAGTTGCTGGAGTTGCTGTGTAAGACGGAACCAATGCCTTGAGTGTATCCGTTAGGTCTGCCTGGTTACCAAATGCGGCTAATTCAGCTTCTGAAAAAACATCAACTGGAACTGGCGAATCTGTTACAGACCGTGGCTCATTACTGCGACTACCCACAGTTACTACTTCTTCAATATTTAATTCAGACGCATCCTGCGCCAGTGCGACCTGCCCCATTGATGCAACAATAGTTGAGACGGCAACCGCAAGCAGTTGAGTCTTTTTTAAACTGTTCATGATGTTTCTCCCTTTCTATTCACTTTAATTTTAAATGTTGTTAATAGTAGTTTGATACTTGATAGCTACAGCAAAAATCCAAAACTTATCTATGGTTTAAAGTACAGCTAGCACTAATCTCAAGTATAGCCATAATTTGCTAACTTTTGAGATCATTCGGCACATTACTGCCTAAAGGTCAGGGATCTTGATTTTTAAACAGAGGGATTGATAAAAGTAGTCTTAAAGAGGACAAAAAGGTGGGAGTTTGCGTGACGTTATTTATCTCGAATTATCACCAGTGCTAACTGCTGCTACAACCGCACATTAATACCCTGTTCGGCCATAAATTGCTTGGCCTGGAGAACACTGTGTTCTCCAAAATGAAAAATACTCGCCGCCAACACCGCATCAGCTTTACCCAGGATGACACCATCCGCTAGGTGCTGTAAATTTCCAACTCCACCAGAAGCTATAATAGGCACGGATATGGAGTCACTGACGAGAGAAGTGAGGTCAAGATCAAATCCGTTTTTAGTGCCATCTCTATCCATACTGGTCAACAGAATTTCACCGGCCCCGAGATCAGTCATTTTTTTAGCCCATCCGATAGCGTCTATACCGGTGGGTTTGCGCCCACCATGGGTAAATATCTCCCAGCGAGGATGCTCTCCCCATTCAACCTGTTTAGCGTCAATGGCAACGACTATACATTGACTACCAAATCTCTGGGCAGCCTCACTGACAAAGTCAGGATTGAAGATAGCTGCGGAGTTTATCGCGACCTTATCTGCACCAGCATTGAGTAAATTACGGATATCTGCAATTTCACGTACCCCACCACCAACAGTCAGTGGAATAAAAACCTCACCTGCCATTCTCTCAACCGTCTCTAAAGTAGTATCGCGACCTTCATGGCTAGCGGTTATATCAAGAAAGGTAATTTCATCAGCACCCTGTTCATTGTAGCGCCGCGCGACTTCGACCGGATCACCAGCATCCCGTATGTCCACAAACTGTACACCTTTGACCACGCGACCTTTGTCGACATCAAGACAGGGAATAATACGTTTGGATAACCCTCGACTCACTCGCCTTCGGCCTCGAACATATGGCCCAATTTACCGGCCTTAGTTGAAAGATACTGGACATTATGTGGGTTACTATCAGCCTGCAAAGGCTTGCGTTCAACCACCACAATACCCAGATCTTCAAGCGCTTTTATTTTACGTGGGTTGTTGGTCATTAAGTGCACCTTTGTGGCACCCAGATGTTCAAGCATTGGCGCACAAATATTATAATCACGCATGTCGGCACCAAAGCCGAGCCTTTCATTCGCCTCGACCGTATCTGCGCCTTGATCCTGCAGATTATAGGCACGTATTTTGTTCACTAACCCAATACCCCGACCTTCTTGACGAAGATAAAGGATAGCACCTCTGCCATGCTCTGAAATACGTTTCATCGCCTCATGCAACTGCTCGCCGCAATCGCAGCGCAAACTACCCAAGGCATCTCCGGTCAGGCACTCAGAGTGAATTCTAGTGAGTAATGGTTCATCAGTGCCACAATCACCCATAGTAATTGCAATATGCTCCTTACCTTTGAAGGGATCTTCAAAGCCGTGAATATCGAAGGTTCCCCATCGAGTGGGTAACTTAGAAGATTCAATGTAACGAAGCACTGATAGGGACTCCAATAGTTGTTAGCGTCAAGGCAGGCATTGTACAACCAACCTCTAGCTAAGTCAGAATTTTCAGAAATGCGGGGTGCCAATAATCCTATTATGCCGGTGCTTGGGTCTCTGGAAAGTACCCCAGTAACTTACGCACAGCCAAGCCAATCATGACAACTAACAGTATCAGTGCCACTGTTATTCCAGTTCCCATACTAAAGATACCCAAAAAGGCCATTAGAAAGCTTGCTGCTATCAGCAGTAGTAACAGCAGTATTGAACTTATAAATCGATGATTGGTTTCCACCACTAGATATAAGCACGGAATCAAAACTAACGTTATTGTAGAGGCAAATAGAATCCCAAAGCTTAGGGACAAAGCCATCGGAATAACAAATTGCGCCTGAACACTCGTTTCAAACAGCAGCGGAAATAAGCCAACAAAAGTGGTTAGTGTGGTCAGTAATATGGCACGAAAGCGTTTTTTGCCCGCGCTCAAGATCGCTTCTTCCGCGGACAGATTCTCCGCCTTTCCCCGATTAGCAAATTCAACCAATATTAAGCTGTCATTTACGACAACCCCAGCCAAAGCAATAATGCCAAACAGCGATAATATATTAACCGCCATATCGAATATCACATGACCGATCACCGCTCCAATAAATCCGAAGGGTATCACCGACATAATAACGATAGGTTGAATGTAAGAACGCAGAGGAACCGCCAATAATCCATAGATCATAAACAACGACGCTAAAAAGCCAACGGCCAACTTTCCATAATATTCGCTCTGCTCTTGGGTTCCACCACTCAACCTAAATTCTATACTGGGGTATTTTTCAAGTAACTGCGGTACCAATTTTTTACGTACATCGCCAACAACATCGTCACTTTGAATTTTTTCAGATTCAACCTCAGCAGTTACTGTCACCGTGCGTTTGCGATCTAGTCGCTCAATCGCAGTGAGCCCGAGACCCAGCGTTATGTCAGCCACTTCCCCAATTGAAATAGCCTCTCCGCTTGATGTTCGAATATGCATATTCTCAAGTGTTGAAATATCACGCCGTTCTTCAATCGGATACCTGACCATCACTTTGACCGTATCCGAATCACGCTGGATACGCTGCGCTTCCTCTCCATAAAATGCTTGCCTGACTTGTCCAGCAACATCTGATAAACGCACACCAACCTGACTGGCAAAAGGTTTTAAATTAATCAGCACCTCTTTACTACCTGAGCCCTGCGAATTATAGATATCATAGACACCATTAAATTGAGCTAGATATTGCTGTAGTTCAGCACTGGCCATGGTCAATTCATCGGGATTAGTACCAGACAAAGAAAGACTTATAGCCGCACCAGACGGACCCTCGCTAGAGTAATAGCGCTGCTTGCGCACATTGGGTAGCAGACCAACTTCAGACCTCCATAACCGCTCAATCTCAGTCGCGCTCACACTTCGAAACTCGGCTTTAGTCAGTACCACTCTAAAGCTAGCTTCAACATCGCTAGAAATGAAAAATGCGACATGCTCAACTAAGCCTTCTGTGTCCGGATTTTCGTCTCGATACGCTTTATCCACAGCATAAATAGCAGTTTCTATTTGATCAATCGTTTCTGCAAGACTCTCCGATGATGCACCATCTTGCATAATAATTTGTGCCCGAACACCATCGCCAGGAACATTAGGGAAAAACTCAAAGCGAGCAATGCCACTATTTACTGATCCGACAATAATAATAAAAATGGCAAGAAATCCAGCTAGAGTGGTGTAACGATTATGTAAAGCCTTTCGCAGTGTTGGCTCATAAATCTCCTCAATAAAATAGTCCAACCCATTGGCAACTTTGCTTTGAAAGCGATTAACCACAGACACTTTTCCTGATGGCTTTTGCCCAAACTTGAGTCCCACCAAATGTGCTGGGAGGATCAATTTAGACTCAATGAGAGAAAACACAAGACATAAGATAACCACTATACCAATGGCCTGCTGGATACCTGCAAAGCTCCCGTCAAGAAAGATAAGTGGCAGGAATGCTGCCATCGTCGTTAAAACGCCGATGGTTGATGGCGTAGCTACCCTTTTGGCACCTCGAACAACAACCTCTGCTGAAGTAGAGTACCCTGCCTCAGGTATGTTGCCCTGAGAGAGCTTGTCTTGGTAATCTTTTTCAGCTTCGTTAAAGACACTCTCACCAATAACAATGGCGTCATCTACGACTATTCCAAGGACCATAATAAAGGCAAATAAGCTCATTATATTGACCGTGACCGAACCAAATGGCATCAACCAAAATGCGCCAGCAAAACTAATAGGAATCCCCAGTATGACCCAAAAAGCGACTTTTAGATTGAGGAAAATCCCCAGAACAATAGCAACCAAAAGCCCCCCCATCACTAGGTTCTTCGACATCATAGTCAGTCGACCATTTAAGGTATAAGCCTCATCATCAAACACACTTATGCTTAAACCACTCGGCATAGACTGTTGTTTTTTTTCTGCGTAGGCATGAACCGCGGCACTGATATCAAGTAGATTCTGACCTTCAAGTGAAAATATACCCAAACTGATTGCACTTTGCCGATCAAAGCGATTCTTATAAATACTATCAGTAAAACCATCTCTCACTTCAGCAACGTCAGATAACAATAACTGCGTCCCATCCATTTGACTGCGCAATACAATGTTCTCAAAGTCAGTACCTACATACGCTTTACCCTCTGTTCGTACCAATACATTACCAGCTTCGGTCCGAATAATACCCGCAGGCAGATCAAGAGATGATGATCTAACAGCCGAGGCAACTTCAGCTAAGGTTAAATTTAACTCCCTAAGCCTACTCTCTCTGACTTCAATAGATATTTCATAGGTGCCAGCACCCCAAAGGCGAATCTCTTTCACTTCCGGCAAGGCTAAAAGTTCATCATAAATCTCGTCACCCACAATCTTTTTCTCTAGCTGGGTCATATCGCCATAAACAGCAACACCCATTCCCCAAAGATTGCGCTCTACTCTCTTAACGGTGGGCTTTTCAAGATCATCAGGTAAATTAGTGATGCTATCAATACGGTTTTCAACTTGACTCATTACCTCATTGATGTCTTCGTTGGCTTCGATCTCCAAGTAGATTCGAGCATAATCTCGATCCGCGGCAGAAGTGATTTTTTTTATACCCTGCAGTCCTTCCAAGGCAGATTCCATCGGCAAAATCACGCCTTTCTCTACTTCTACAGGCGCAGCACCTGGATAGGGCGCCCCGATACTAATCATGCGCGTTTCAGTGCGCGGAAAAATTTCTTTGCTCATACTGAGTAACGACAATGTTCCTGCGAAAAAAACCAAGACCATGACTAAATTTGCCGCTACGGGGTTGCGCGCAAACCAGCTAATAAGTCCTTTTGAGACCAAATCCATTATTCTGAGCTCCGCTTACCGAGGGAGTTTTTTACTTCAACCTTGAGACCTTCGATAGGCGTACCTAATGCGCTCACGATCACCTCGACCCCATCCTTGAGACCTTCGCTTATGTAATAGTAGCCTTCATCGTTAAATACCACTTTAACCGCACGAATTTGTAGTTTCTGCATCTCATCGACTAAAGCGACTCGCGAACCCTGCAGTAAAGCGCTGCGTGGAACTTTAAATACACCTTTCAATGTTTTGCCGGGTAATTTTGCGGTGACAAATGTACCCACCAGTAGTGGGGGCGCACTAGTGAGCAACGGTTGATTCAGCCCATAGGGGTCTGAGACTCGTGCCACCAAGTACTGAGAGCGATTGAGTTCATTAACAACACCCTCAGACCTGACTATGGCTGCAGACCAATCAGCTGATCGACCGTTCACAGATCCGCTAAGGACAACCTTAACCCCAGCATTCATGTTTTGAAGCGACCGCGGCTCCATTTGCGATAAATCTTTGGCCGTTAACGGCAGTCTTACTTCTACAAACTCAAGGGCAAAGGTCTCGCCTAGCCGCGAGCCTGTGGTGACGTATTGGCCAACATCGACTGATTTGACCGAAACCATACCGGCATAGGGCGCCCGAATAGTCGCTCTTTGTAGCTTTGTTTGCGCCTGCCTTACCTCTGCTTGAGCTTGCAAAATGTTGGCTTCCGCTTCGGCTAGGTAGGGCTGTCGTAGCGCCAAAATTGGTGCTTCGGACTCAGGTCGACCGGTCATTTCCCATTCTTTTTTAGCTTGGACAGCCCTTGCTTTTTCAAGCTCCAGCAATGCATTCCTACTAATTAATTGCGCTTTGGCTCTCTGCAGCGCAACCTCGTGATCCACAGGATCAAGGCGCATTAAAACATCACCTTTTTTAAAAGTACCGCCAACTATAAATTGGTCTGAGACCTCAAGAACGGTGCCGGAAACTTCTGAAATTAACGTTGTTCGAGTTCGAGCGCGGACGGTACCCTGAGACTCTACCGACAAAGTCACCTCAGTAGGATTAAGAACCTGAGTTTTGACCGCCAGTGCTGCATCCGGCACTTCTGCTTTAATCGGTTCTGACTTCAATACATCCATCAGAACAACGACTATTAGTGCGCCTAATACGAGTAATACAGGTGCAAATCTTTTCATCCGTAACTATTTCCTTGTAATTAATTTTTAGATTCTGCCTATCAAAAAGCCAATTTAGTGTTATCAGTATTAGACGCTTTATACTTCCAACTCAGATTCAGCTCTTTCCGAACCTAGCTTGGCTTCGTCAAATCCATCCTAGACTTGCGAGCATATAAATAGTTGCTGAGGTTGCTGCCCCGGCGGCTATATCATCAAGCATAATTCCCCAACCACCCGATACTTTTTTATCAAGCCAGCTGATTGGCCACGGCTTGAGAATATCGAAAAATCGAAATAACCCAAATCCCAAAATAATTGATGCCCAGGATACCGGCAGCGCAGCCATGGCTATCCACAAACCGACAAATTCGTCCCATACAATGCCACCATGGTCGTGGACGCCCAGTTTCTCAGCCGCAGTTCCACAAATATATACGCCGGCTAACCCACTAAAGGTCACAATAGTTAAATAGGCCGGTAGTGATAAATCGGCAAGCAGTAACCAAATCGCTAATCCTGCCATTGACCCAAAGGTTCCAGGCGCTTTTGGCGCCAAACCACTACCGAAGCCAAAGGCCAGAAACAGACTCGGAGATTTAATAAGCTCAGAAAACGACGGATTAGCAGCCAAAATGATCAAACCCCTTTTGTAATTTATTTATTGGCGCGCCATCGAGCAGCACCTCTGGACCTGAGTCTTTACACGCAATGATCTCACCAATTCGCGTTGCTTCTAACCTACCTTCTGCTATCCAGCTAGTTAGTTTTGCAACTTTCTTATTGGGCAGCGTAAAGCATAGCTGATAGTCGTCCCCACCATACAAAGCCCAGGTTAAATAATCATCTGGAAAAGCGGACTTTACGTCAGTATGAATGGGCAGTAATGATGGTGAAACATCCGCACTGACCCCACTAGACTTGCACAGGTGTCCTACATCAGCAATCAACCCGTCAGAAATATCAATACAAGAAGATGCTATTGCTGCTAGATAAAGACCTTCTGAGACCTTGGGCTGAGGCCGGTAGAATCTTTGATGTAACCGGTCACGAAGGTGGGGAGTCGTGTTCTCGCTGTTATGACTGTTAGTAACAACAGTAAGTCCTGCGCCACCATCAGCCAAATGACCCGTGACATAAATGGCGTCTCCAACCTTCGCGCCACTGCGCTTTAATGCCAGTTCAGAAGTGACTTCACCGAGCATAGTAATACTGACGGTCAGCGGCCCGGAAGTGGTGTCACCGCCTATTAGCGCGCAATTATAGTCCTTTGCCACCTCTGCAAGACCGGCACTAAAGTCTTTTAACCAGGCAGAGCTTGCATATTCGGAAGGTAGAGTCAGCGCGAGGGTAAACCAACGTGGAGTGGCGCCCATAGCCGCCATGTCACTTAAATTAACGCAAAGCGCGCGCTGAGCAATATTGTAGGCACTCGCATCACCCGGGAAATGGACTTTCTCAACTAGGGTGTCTGTAGCAACAACCAGTTTTTTGTTAGACGCAGTATAAATATCAAGGATAGCGGCATCGTCTCCAATACCAAGAAGAACACCTTCCTGAGTCGTCAAACCCTTGAAGTAAGACTCGATAATCTCAAACTCACCTTCTTTTTCAGGTATTGGTTGAAGCAAGAAGCCCACCTCTTATCTACGATGCTTTACTGACCTATGAGTGAGAAAACCGCAGCATAGCGAATTTCGTTGACCATACAGGCTCTATACTTTGAGCGCTGATCGATTAGCGCCAACTTCGACAGCTCGTTTTTCAATGGCAATTTTGTCTAGTACACCATTAATAAATTTAAAGGCGTCGGTAGGTCCGTAGGTTTTAGCCAGATTAACCCCTTCATTGATAACCACCTTATAGGGTACATCGATGCTATATAGCATCTCGAATGAGGATAAACGTAAGACTGCTCGAGAAACGGGATCCAATTGTTTATTTTCCCGATCTAAGTGAGGCTCAAAAGTACCATCTACCTCAGCTAAATTTTTGGGCACGCCGAATAATATATTGTGAAACAGTTTGCTATCAACTTTAGTCATATTGTTGTCAGCATGAAACTCAGCCTCGATAGTCTCTAAGTCAGTTCCCCCCACATCCCATGAGTAAAGCGCTTGAACTAGCATACGGCGGGCTTTTTGACGTTCTCTTGATTTTGACATTTACTCTGCACCGCTCATCTGGTTGAACACGGCGAGCATTTCAAGTACTGAAAGTGCCGCCTCTTCGCCTTTATTTTCGTCATTATCACCTGCGCGTACTAGCGCTTGTTCAAGGTTATCTGTGGTTAATAAACCAAACGCAATAGGCAGATTTTCATTCAAACTTACCTGACCAATACCACGTGTTGTCTCAGAGCATACGTAGTCAAAGTGCGGAGTGTCTCCACGAATAACGCAACCCAACGCAATAACAGCATCGAACCGACCAGTTCGCGCTGCACGCTGGCTGGCAATAGGCAACTCAAAAGCTCCGGGGACGCGATATGTTTCGATCGCAGTATTTTCGATACCCTGTCGCGCAAGAGTCCGCACAGCTCCGGCCAAAAGACTATCGGTAATTTCAGCATTCCATCGCGCTGCAATTACAGCTATGCGCACTGAACCAGTGTCAAAGCTGTATTCTTCTGGTCTAAATTGTCCCATCAAGAAATCCTATTTTACTGTTAGTCAGTCTGTGATTTTAAAACGATAGTGGAAACTATTCGCAACTCACGTGTTCAACAACCTCAAGATCAAATCCGGAGATCGCCGTAAATTTAAAGGGGGCACTCATTAGACGCATCTTCTGAACACCCAGATCCATCAATATCTGTGAACCGGTTCCAACCTGCTGATAAACAACATCACCTGCAGACTGAACACTGCTGGAACCTGGGTTTAAAATTCGGTCGACCGCCGTATCAATGTCTTCCGCAGATTCGGGGTAATGAAGCAGAACCACAACACCACGACCTTCCGCAGCCACTCGTTGAAGCGCACGGTGAAACGACCATGCCTTAAACTCTCCTTCAGATTCAAGGGCTAAAATATCCCTCGCCGAACGATTGATATGCACTCTCACCAGCGCCGGTTCATCGCCGCTGACATCACCCATAACCATGGCGAAGTGTTTTTCATTGCGCACTTTATCTAAATAAGTCTTAAGCACAAACTCCCCATAGTGAGTTTTAACCGCGCGCTCATTAATACACTGCGTCGTTTTTTCAGTCACGACCCTATAGTGAATCAAATCCGCAATGGTACCAATTTTTAGCTGATGCTTTTCGGCAAATTTTTCTAAGTCATCTCGACGCGCCATGGTGCCATCTTCGTTCATAATCTCGACGATAACTGCAGCTGCCTCAAATCCTGCAATTCTAGCTAAATCGCAGCCTGCTTCGGTATGTCCGGCACGACTCAATACACCGCCTGGCTGCGCTTTGAGAGGAAACACATGTCCAGGCTGAACAATGTCGCTGGGTCTGGCATGACTAGCCACTGCAGCCTGCACAGTCCGCGCACGATCCGCCGCAGAAATCCCCGT
Source organism: gamma proteobacterium HTCC2207 (assembly GCA_905182275.1). Taxonomy (GTDB): domain Bacteria; phylum Pseudomonadota; class Gammaproteobacteria; order Pseudomonadales; family Porticoccaceae; genus HTCC2207. The sequence goes on along the minus strand of CAJJAU010000074.1, from coordinate 9,627 downwards.
AGTCACCCCCTCTGCCGCCTCAATGGAGAGCGTAAACGGTGTTGCGTAACCAGATGCGTTGGCGTCATGGGTAACCATCATTGCCAGATCAAGCTGCTTGCAGCGTTGCTCGTCTAAGGTAAGACAAATCAATCCACGAGCATAGGTGGCCATAAAATTAATATCTTGTGGTCGCACCATTGGCGCTGCCATCACCAGATCACCCTCATTCTCGCGATCTTCGTCATCCATCAAAATAACCATCTTACCCTGACGGATATCTTCAATAAGCTCTTCTACAGTATTTAGCAGCATTGATTATTCTCTTCCATTATCAGTATCATTATTGGTCAGCGGCCTTATCGCCTAGCAGTAGTCGCTCCAAATACCGAGCGACCAAATCAACTTCAAGGTTTACTTTAGTGCCTGCTTTGTAGTCGCCAATTACAGTGTGTAACATTGTGTGAGGAACGATATTTAGTTCAAATTCAGATCCTTCAACAACATTGACCGTCAGACTAGTACCATCAACGGTTATAGAACCTTTGTGCGCTATATATTTAGCTATCTCTCGAGGGGCACGTAGTCTGAATCGCCAAGACCGAGCGTCACCTTCGAGTGCTACGACTTCACCAATGCCGTCAACATGGCCCGAGACGATATGGCCTCCAAAGCGATCCGTGGCCTGCATTGCCTTTTCTAAATTCACGCGACTTCCAGCTTTCCAGTTTCCAATGGTAGTCAAATTTAGCGTTTCGACCGACACATCAGCGACAAATCCCTGACCGGTTAACTCAACAGCCGTAAGGCAGGCTCCATTACATGCAATGCTGTCGCCCAAGCTAACATCAGCCAGACTCAAACCGCCTGTTTCAATCGTTAACCGAACATCGCCACCGCGGGGTTCCAAGCCAACAACATTACCAATAGCAGAAATAATTCCCGTAAACATAATCTTTTCCCCTCACTACACGTTTTAAATCACACAACAATCTTGTGCTCTCAACCATTCCTAGTTGCGGAACCTTAGTAATCCTTGTCTGGATACATTGTAATACGAAGATCTTCACCAATTTGGCGAATATCTTGTATCGATAATGCGAGATGCGCATCAATAGTATTAATCGGCAGATTGAACATCGGCCGCGCCTCACTGCCAAATAATTTAGGCGCCCAATAACAAACCAGCTCATCGAGTAACCCTTCAGCGATAAATCCACCCGCTAAACCAGCCCCAGCCTCTACCATTACCGAATTACACTGGCGTTCGGCCAATTCTCTCAATAATGCATGTAAATCAACGTGCTTACCCTGTGCAGGCAAAAAGATCACTTCTGCGCCAGCGGCAACTAGGGCAACGGCTCTTTCACGCTGACTTTCCCCATCTAGTGTTGCAATTAGTGTATTGCCGGGCTGAGTTAACATACGCGCTGTAGATTGCATCTGCAGTTGACTGTCAACGACAACTCTCAACGGCTGCTGCAACTCATCCTCAACACCCAATTGTTCACTGGTTATGCGCACAGTCAATGACGGATCATCCATCAACTGAGTTCCAATGCCAGTAATAATCGCACAACTTTTTGCACGTAATTTTTGAACATCATGGCGCGAAGCCGGAGTGGTCACCCACTGGCTCTGTCCACTGGCCATGGCTGTTCGGCCATCGATACTAGCGGCCATCTTAACCAACACCCAGGGTAAACCATGTTCGTGACGTTTGATAAACCCCTGATTTAACGCTCTTGCCTGATCTTCTAGTAACCCGCAGTCAACCTCAATGCCGGCATCTTTGAGTAACTGAATTCCCTGACCGCACACCTCGGGATTAGGGTCCTCACAGGCTATTACAACTCTCGCCACACCAGCTTCTATTAGGGCGCCTACACAGGGTGGCGTTCGACCCTGATGACTGCAGGGTTCAAGTGTCACATAAACACTGCAACCTGTTGGATCACTCACCATTTTGAGCGCTTCGATCTCAGCGTGGTTGCCGCCCACTGGCTTGGTATAACCTTCGCCAACAATATTTTCATCAAGACTGATAACGCATCCAACCGCAGGATTGGGCGCCGTGGTAAACCGACCTTTGGCGGCCATCACCAGCGCCCTCGCCATCATCTCGCGGTCATGGATCGAAAAACTCATTTTTTTGCGCCTATGACGGGCTTGGCGTCGCTCAGTCGATTCAGCTCATCTTGAAATTCACTCAAATCTTGAAAACTTCGATAAACCGAGGCAAAGCGAATATAAGCAACTTCGTCTAAGTCTTGAAGTTGGCGCATAACCTCTTCACCAATAATACGTGAAGAAATTTCACGCTCTCCCGTGACTTGTAAGAAATGTTTTATGTGTGACAGAGATATCTCAATCTGCTCAATCGAGACTGGTCGCTTCTCAAGCGCACGCTGCAAGCCTGCGCGCAACTTATCTTCATCGAAGGGCTCTCGGTTGCCATCGCTTTTAATTACCCGCGGCATGACCAGTTCGGCCAGTTCATAGGTCGTGAATCGTTCACTGCAATCCACACACTCACGCCTTCGGCGAACTTGCCCACCGTCAGCGACCAAGCGAGAATCGACAACTTTGGTGTCATCAGCATTACAAAATGGACAGTACATAGCGACGCTCAGAAAAATGGTGGCTTAGTTTAGCACATTGGCGGCAGTTTTCAGACTACTTCAGGCTAGGGTTTATCCATGGGCGCAACACCCACATCTTCGCCTGAGTGCGCGTACTCCATACCTTTGGGCGTGAATACCGTTCGGTGCCTAGCACCCGGTAAAACTGGATCATTAACCTGGTAACCAGCATCCCCTGGATACAAACAAACCATTTGTCCATCCAACTTACATAGTTTAGGAGTGACTTCAAAAGGGTTACGCGCCGCAAGCATGTGACAGGCGCCTTCTGCATCTTCACAGTGGCTAATCAGACTGAGGGCAAGATACGTAGGTGGCATAAGCGTTAATTCGCCGAGGTGATAAAGTTCCATCGACTTATGCAGGCTTATCCACTGAAACTCATGAATTTCAGAGCCGTCGATTAATATGTCTTCTGAGTGCTGGATAGCTCTAGTAGCAAAAAACCACGTCGCAAAACGTCGCCGCTCTCCAATGGGTGTGGTCCAGTTACAAAAGTGTATTAGGCTATCTTCAGTCACTGTCAACCCACATTCTTCGTGCACTTCTCGCACCGTCGCGGTTCGTGCTGCCTGTTCCTCAGAGCTAGCAACCTCCAACTCGGATTGATCAATGGCACCCCCGGGAAATACCCATGCACCTCCGGCAAAGGCAAGCTTGGCGTTGCGACGTAGCAGCAACGTTTCAAGCCCTTCAGGGCCATCACGAAGAATAACGGCAGTTCCCGCTAAACGAATCGATGTCGACAAATCTGTCATAGTTTCTGCCTACTGTTTTACCCAGGGAGCCACACTCACCTTGCTATTACTTCATTAGCCATAAACTGGAAAACGTGCACAGACTTCCAGTACTTTCGATTTAACATCTGCGATGACTGTTTCTGAGTTGCCAGCTTCCAAACTATCAAGAATGTCACACATCCAGTGGGTTAATTGGACAGTTTCATCGAGCCCAAACCCTCGGGTAGTAATTGCCGGCGTACCCACACGCAATCCAGAGGTGACAAAAGGAGATCGCGGATCATTGGGCACGGCATTTTTATTCACGGTTATAAATGCCTGTCCCATTGCTCGATCGGCATCGGTTCCCGTATATTCCTTGCCAATTAAACTCACCAACATAAGGTGATTTTCCGTACCGTTGGATACAATCTCGATACCGCGCTCGATAAAGGTCGCAGCCATAGCTTTTGCATTGGCAACCACCTGCTTTTGATAGACAACAAATTCCTCACTAGCTGCCTCTTTAAATGCTACCGCTTTCGCCGCAATCACATGGCACAACGGGCCACCCTGACTACCTGGAAAAACCGCAGAATTACATTTTTTGGCGATATCAGCATCATTAGTCAAAATAATGCCGCCACGGGGTCCACGCAACGTTTTGTGCGTGGTAGAAGTAACGACATGTGCATGTGGGATAGGGCTGGGATAAACACCCGCTGCCACTAGGCCTGATACATGAGCCATGTCTACAAGTAAGTAAGCGTTCACTTTATCAGCTATCTCACGAAATCTAGCCCAATCCATAATGCCCGAGTAAGCAGAGAATCCGGCGATAATCATTGCTGGCTTATGCTCAATCGCCAATGCCTCGACTTGATCATAATCAATAAGACCCGTTTCTGCATTCAATCCATATTGCACTGGGTTATAAAGTTTTCCAGAAAAGTTAGGCTTAGCCCCATGGGTTAAATGACCGCCATCTGCAAGACTCATTCCCAAGATTGTATCGCCACCTTTGATGAGCGCCAAAAAGACAGCGCTATTGGCCTGTGATCCCGAGTGCGGCTGGACATTGGCATACTCTGATCCATACAAGCTCTTTAATCGCTCTATGGCCAACTCTTCAGCCAAATCAACATATTCGCAACCACCGTAGTATCGCTTGCCGGGATAACCTTCCGCATACTTGTTGGTCATTTTGCCACCCTGAGCTTCCATAACGGCCAAACTGGTGTAATTTTCAGAAGCAATTAACTCAATATGCTGCTCTTGTCTCTGATCTTCACTCTGAATAGCCTGCCATAATTCGGGGTCAATCTTTGCAATTGTCTGGTCTTTTTCGAACATGATGGAATTTTGTCCTGGAGGTTAGGTGATTTTTAAAGCGTGTGATTCTACCTTATTTGAGGTGACTCTTACAGCATCAAAACGAAGGTTACGTTTCTTTTACCGCCGCATTTAGTTATTTCTCAAATAGCGCCATTGACTCTACGTGGGCGGTGTGAGGAAACATATCCATCACCCCCAAATTCTTAAGTTTGTAGCCGGCCCTAATCAAAAAATCAGCATCTCTAACCATGGTAGACGAGTGGCATGAAATATAGATAATTTGTTTAGTCCCTGACTTGGCCACCCAAGGCATTATTGCCGCTGCGCCATTACGCGGCGGATCAAGAACAATAAGATCGATGGATGAGGCAATCTTGCTCACCTTTTTTAGGCTTGCTGCATCATTTAAATCGGCAACCACGAACTGGGTGTTATCAATCGCGTTACTGCGGGCATTTCCATTTGCAGCGACGACCAGCGATGCCAGGCCTTCGACGCCAATAACTTGATTAAACTGCTTAGCCAGCGGCAGCGATAGATTGCCAGAACCACAAAAAAGGTCGATCGCAACCCCTGTATTTTCAACTGAAACCAATGCCAGCATCTGTTCAATCATACTCCGATTGATGCTGTCATTAACCTGAATAAACTGGCCCGGCTCAAAACTGAGTTTTATATCGTCTTTGACACCAAAATAAAGCCCGTCTTCACCATCATCTACGCGCGAAAAGCGTCCATTTTTGGATACTTTCCACCACAGTTGCGTAGTCATCTCAGCCACGACATTAAGAGCTTTCACAACCGAGGTTAACTCAGCGTCAAACAGGCTTCGGCTGGCCTCAACAGCAACCGCCAAGGCATTATCTGCAGCGACCAGTTCTATTTCGAAAATCTTAATATCCGCACCAAGTGCATTTAGTATTGAAGGCAGAGCCATTAGCAGCGCATCCAGCGATTTATCCAGCACCATACAACTAGCAATCGGCTCGATACGATTGCTACCTGGGTTGTGGAAGCCTACCAAAAACTGTCCGTCTCTCGCCCTCTGAACTGCAAGCCGCGCGCGCCGCCGGTAATTCCATTGGGGACCGACGAGGGAATCGAGGGTATTTTCGGGCTCCAGCCCTACTCGTTGAGCGCTATTTAAAAGTTGTTGTTTTTTAAACTCGATCTGCTCCGAGTGTTGCAGATGTTGCAAACTACACCCGCCACATTTTGAAAAATATCTACATTCCGGTTCTGTGCGATATTGTGACGCCGACAGCACCTTGGTCAACCGCGCCTCTGCAAAATTGCGCTTCTCATTGGTTACTCTGAACTCAACATCTTCTCCAGGCAGAGCGCCCTCAACAAAAAAGGCTTTCCCATTGATCCGTCCAACGCCCCGCCCATCATGAAGAAGGTCATTAATTTCACAACTTAAGCTTGGCTTTGCACCCATAGTGTCTTCTTAGTGTTTGTTGAAGGACGTTTAACGAAAGATCGATAACCAGTTTAACCGAATTGGCGACTATAAAACGCACAATAAAAAATCACCAAGTAATTGATTGGCCATCCCAGTCCAGATAAGACAATTCGCCATCGATCTCTGCCGAGTCCATGATTATTGCCAATCGCTCAGCGACAAATTCTGTTGTAAATAATTTTCCAGTTGGCACTGTTGCTTGGAAGGGTTTAGACAGAGCAGTGTCAGTAGTACCTGGGTGAAAAGCTATAAATTTAACGTTTTTTGCTCTTCGTCCATATTCAATGGCAGCTGTTTTTAGAATCATATTTAACGCAGATTTAGATGCTCTGTAGGCATACCAGCCTCCCAGATGATTATCACTGATGCTGCCTACCCGCGCGCTCATTGTCGCGACAATGCACGGATTCTGACCTTTTAAAATCTTAAAGAGCAACTTTAGCCAAAGCGCGGGCACAACAGTATTGCTGTGGAAAATATCCTGCAGTGCACTGCCATTTATGTCTTCGAGGCGTTTTTCGGGCCACAGCGTATCCGAGTGCAGCAGCCCATGACAAATACATACTCTGCTAAACGTACCCGCGTGAGGCACTAGCTGACTGGCCACTTCAGCCATAGCCGTTTCGTTGTACTCGGAGGTTAACCAAACTAGTTTTCGAGCACTTTTTGGGTCGCCCAAGCCCGAGGGTTGCTGTTTACTGCTTATCGCGAACACCTGACCAACTGCAGGGTCATTGAGAAATTCCGCGACCATTGCTGAGCCCAACCCACCACTGGCTCCGAGAACGATTGCGCTGCTAGCTACATCAATCATGGCTTCGGCTCATTATCTACCGTACATGTATCACAGCGTGACTGACCGCTTATCAAGGATGAAATACTACGCCGATATCGGGCAAAAAAAACATACCCTAGATTGGCCACTTGCTTGAACAGGGGCCATCGCAAAATTGCCACCCAGTGCCGCTTACCGACTAAAGCCCACGCCTCATAGGTAACATCCAAAGCATAAATAATTGTTCCATCGGCCAATTCCCCATGAAGTATGCGATCTGCTTGCGGAAGATCAATATATGGAAAACGCCCTTCAAATCCATCGGCGTAGATATCTTCATAGGCAATTGAATCATTGCTATCAAGCTTTCTCAGATGGTTCATTTCAGCAGCGCAGAGCGGGCAACCACCATCATAAAAAATCGTTAATTCAGCCATTTCTTAAATATCCCGAAGCATTAAAAAGATCACCACGACATGCATTAACAATACCGCACTGGTTAATTTAACCCGCATTTTCCAGTAATTAGAAGCAGTTTTAGTCAAGCGCTCCACCCATAGTAAACTGGCAAAGCCAACAAATAAAACGGTGACTGCGAAGACCGTCATGATGGATGAAATAAAGATCACCAGCAGCGCCAACCAGGCAGTCAGCGAAACCACATTACTGAATATTACTGCGGCATTAGTCGCTGTGCTATTACCGCCTGACTCCCACTTAGCCCAGAGGGTTCCGGCCATAAAACTCAAAATTACTGCGCTATAACTGATGAACACATAAGGAGCATACAAATTGAAAATAGCCGCGCTCTGCAATCCTGGGCCATTCATTACCGCATTTAGCATAACCACAGCAGTAATGAAAAAAGGCAACAACCCTGCGTAGCCAAGCACTTTCATGATGCTGGGCATCAGAGGCCCTTGAGAATTTGACGGCATGATTTCTCCTTTTCGATGCGCTTGATACGGCATTGACAGGCAGCTAGATTAGTTATCGGCCAGCTAGGCGAATGCTGTTTTATACATAGGCGATCCGCGGGCACAACCTGCGCGTAAATAATGCCTAACAGATTGATCATAGACGGTGAATATACGCATGCTAAAAATTGGAATTTTCCTGTTTTCTAATGATCTTCGTCTTGAAGATAATCCCGCTTTGGCATTGGCATGCCGCGAAATGGATAAACTGGTTTGCCTATATTGCCCATCGCAACCTTCCACGAAAACCAGGGTACGCGGGCCCGGTAAACTTTCTCACCATCGGCTTCATTTTTTGCAGCAGTCGCTACAGACCCTGGACCAAAATCTTCATTCCCAACAACAGCACTTACTGGTTCGAGAGCAGCCATTGCTCGATGCAGTAGCAGAGCTAATTACCCTGCATGATGTTACTCACCTATATCGTAGCTGCAATGCTGGGTGGTATGAAAACCATGAATGGAATACTTTAGTCTCTCGGTACCCGGGAATTGTATTTCAGCAAAAGCATAGCCATACCCTATTTACGCAAGATGAGCTGCCATTTGAACTAAGCGACTTGCCTACTAGCTTTTCTAAATTTAGGCGCCTCATTGAACCTATCACTGCAAGCCCGCCCACCTTAAGGCCGCCCTCAATGCCACCAAGTCCGTCACCTGAGGTTGCCTCCGAATTTTTAAAAACTAACATTCATGAAAAAAACAGTTGCACCTTCGAAGGTGGAGAGAATGCTGGTCATCAGCATCTTAATAGTTACTTTAGCCAAAAGCTGGCCAGCAGCTATAAACTCACACGCAATGGTCTAGACGGCATGGACTACTCAACCAAATTTTCCCCATGGCTGTCCAACGGATGTCTTTCTGTCCGATCGGTAATTGCGCGACTGCGCGACTACGAAAATGATATTGAGTCTAATGACTCAACATATTGGATCTACTTTGAGTTGCTATGGCGCGAATACTACCAGTGGTATGCTCATAAACATCAATCAGCACTGTTTACCTTCAAGGGCATTAGCGCAAGCAACCCTAACACCAGTTTTTATCCGCAGCGCTATCAGAAATGGTGCCATGGCAATACACCCTTCCCAATCATTAATGCTCTGATGCACCAACTCAATACGACGGGTTATATGTCTAATCGAGGGCGTCAACTTGTGGCTAGCTGCTTTGTTCACGAGCTCAATTTAGACTGGCGTTACGGTGCTTCTTATATGGAGCAACAGTTAATAGATTACGACACTGCATCTAATTGGGGCAATTGGCAGTACTTAGCGGGTGTTGGCGCTGATCCAAGAGGTCACAGAAAGTTTGACTTAAATAAACAAACAGCGACCTATGACCCTCAAAGCGAATTCATACATCGCTGGCAAGGTCATACTAAATTGGTTACTTTAGATTCAGTGGACGCTTCCGACTGGCCAATTTAACAACTCCCCATGCCGGGCAAATAGACGTCTGGGTGACTCCCCTCACAACGATGCCAACAGAGCCAAAAATACCACTATTTTGGCGTCTACGTAGTAAGACTACCATTTGGATGAGCCTTTAAGTGACCAATAATCAACTACCGTTCACGTTCTGACGAAAACCCCAGTGCAAATGCAATTTTATGGTAACTAACTGAAAAAATTAGCTTTTTCGAATCTCGCTTACTAACTAGCCTCTAGTTTTTGATTAAAAAAACGAACGCAAGCCACATTTTTAAGGTCATCCGACGGGAATAAATTGCACTC
>CAJJAU010000073.1 GCA_905182275.1 gamma proteobacterium HTCC2207 | reverse complement strand
GTAGGATCAGTTTTTGCAACGACAATCACCAGACCGGCTTTTTGACCGTTTGTAATAAAGGTCTTAGAACCATTAAGGATGTAATGGTCGCCATCAAGGACTGCTGTTGTTTTAGTTCCCTGCAGGTCAGACCCGGCACTCGGCTCAGTCATTGCAATCGCAGTAATCAACTCGCCTGAAACACAGCGCGGTAAATATGTTTGCTTCTGATAATCACTACCGTAACGGACGATGTAAGGTACTGAGATATCATTGTGTAATGTCCACCCCAATCCAGAGCAGCCAGACCGGCTAACCTCTTCATTAACAATACAATTATAAAGAAAATCTGTATCAACGCCGCCATACTCCTCAGGCACCATCGGACACAAAAAGCCCTGCTCTCCGGCTTTTAACCATATTTCGTCGCTTACCATGCCGTCTTTCTCCCACTGTTCATGGTGGGGCATTGCTTCGGTCTCAAGGAACTTGCGCACAGAGTCCCGAAACATTTCGTGGTCAGAGTCATACAGATGGCGTGGAATCATGATTATTACTCTCATTTATTTGATCACGAGTCTACCAAGAGCCTAAGAGCAAGGCAGTAAATTTAGTGACCAATGCGTTCTGTTCTTTAACCTATTGAGTAATTAAAGAAAGGTTCCGCCGACCAAAAACACGCTGGTGCCAACACCAATAGTCCAATACACACTGTGGGTTTTGTATGCAGCAATGATGGCGGCCACACCGCCCCAGAGATAGGCGTTGGTTGGACTAATATCTAATTGTTGTTCATGAATAAAGAGTATAGGTACAAAAATAGCAGTTAATACCGCGGGGGCACTGAAGCTCAAAAGCTGTTTGACGTTGGGTCCAAGACGCAGCGGTAACTTACCTTCTAAAAACAAATAACGTGTCGTAAAGGTTATTACTGCAAGTAAACTAATGGTCATTAAGGTCACTGTGCTTGCCTCAGTTTTTGCAGACCAAAACCAGCTAACATACCTATTAAGGCTGCAAGGACCAACCCTAGCTCCAAATTATAAATTGAGAATACAATCGACAAAATTGCCGAGACCAACACACAAACTAAGATGGGTAGACTTTTAATATCTGGAATTACCAGAGCAATAAAGGTTGCAGCAATAGCAAAATCGAGGCCTAAATTAGTCAAGTCAGGCAGCCATGCTCCAGCAACAATACCCGCTGCTGTCCATACATTCCATGCAAGATAGAAACTGCCGCCCGCGCCTAAAGCGTAGTAGAGTCTATATCTATTAGCGTATGCGCGCCGGTCACCGGACAGTGAAAATAACTCATCGGTGAGCAAGAAACCCAAGCCAACTCGCCAGCGCAGTGGCTTAGCACGCAGCTTCTCGCGCAGCGTTAAGCCGTATAAAAAGTGTCGTGAACTAATCACCAATGCACTAAACAGAACTGTGAGCAGAGGAGTATCTTCAGCCATTAATTCGACAGTGACGATTTGCACGGCACCGCCAAAAATAATCGCACTAAAAAGCTGAGCCTCTATCCAGCTAAATCCGCGCTGTATGGCTAGAGAGCCGAACAGAATACCCCAGGGCAAAACCGCCAGACTCAACGGCAACATGTCCAAGGCACCTTTGCTCGCTGCTGCCAATAGTGCTTTACGGCGATTAAACATCAAACGACGCCTTGCGTGATATGTGCACTATCTTTAGCCCGTTTAAACAAACTTGCGAATCAGCCAATTTGGCAAGATATAAAATAAACCAGCGACAATGACCCAGCGACGAGTGATATACACATGACTCTTTTTAGCCAAAATCGCCCTAACAATTTGAGTCACCGCTTTTTCTACAGAAGCGGTGCCCATGGGTTTACTCTGTAACATGGGGGTATCAATAAACCCCGGTTCTACCGTTGTGATGGTGATAGGTAACCCCGAGCGAGACGCGCGAGAACGCATGCCATTGAGATAGTTAGACACAAAGGCTTTAGTGGCATTATAGGTCAAGGATAAGCCACCAGAAAAATGTGCTGCAATTGATGAAACACCCACCAAGTGCCCACCGCCGCGCTGCACAAAATAATTCATTGCGTCCATGGACATGGCAGTAAATCCACGCACATTAACGTCGATCATTTCTGATTGTATCGTCCAGTCTAGAATTTTTTCAGAAGCTCCAACACCAGAATTCACCACGATGAGTTCTACGTCACCCATTTGCTCTATTAATGCAGCAAGTTGGGTACGCGCCATATCAGCATCAATGAGGTCTGTCACCTGAATGAAATGCTGGCCAGGCAATCGATCGTTGAGTTCAGCTAGACGTTCTTGTCGCCGCGCCATGAGCCCAAGCTGATACCCTCTAGTTGCCAACTGAACGGCTAATTCGTAACCAATCCCAGAGCTGGCCCCTATAATAATCGCTTTCTTCATTGTAAATTCCCGTTTAATGACGAAGCAGTTTAGCCGCATTAAGGATTACTGAAAAGCTTAAATTAGGGGTCAAAGATACTGGTTGGGATCAGATCATACTGCGATCGGTTTTATCAATATTCCTATTTTCAAATAACAGATATTCTGCCCTGCCCTCAGATATGAGACGGCCGCGGTCAATGGCAAAATAATCGACAAGATTGTTCAGGTCTCGCTGTGAACGGGCAAAAATAGTCGGTTGCGTACCTGTACTTTCGACCTGCATAAAATTATCTTGATCGGCAATACCATAGCGATAAAATGGTAAGTAGTGTCTTGAATCCCTCGGATTAATCACTAAAGCCCCTGTTGCGGTACTTATATGGGGCTCCAACACTTCAATTAAGGCTTTGGTGTGAGCATCGTCAAGGTAATTGAAAATATCCCAAAACAAACAAATATCTATCTTTGCTGAAGGAGCTAAATTTAGCGCCTCACGCATCGCGGCAACTCGTTGGCTATGCGTTAGCTCAGGGTCAGGCGTCAAGATAAATTGCTCAGCATATAAATCAATGAAATTGAGCTGGCATCGGTATTCGCCGAAAAAGCGAACCGTTGAGGCCATCGCATGCCCCATATCTAACACTACAAGTCGCTTATCAGTATCTATGCGCTCCAATAACTCTGCCAATAAGGCGCTTGGCAACAATTTTGGCGCTTGTTGAAGTGAAGTTGTTTTAGGTTGAATGGGTGGCTGAGGCATTACTCGTTAGCTATGAGGCCTTAGCGCCGATCTGGTCTGATCGCGCTGAGGAGCTACGCTTTTTAACACTGGTTACAGGGAATATCGGCAAAATAGATTGGGTAGGCTCACCAGGGTTCATTTCGATGCTACCTTTGAACTTAGCACCATCTTCAAGGGTAACCCTAGGACACTCAATATTTCCCTGCACATTACTCGTGGCAGTAATAATGACGCGTTCAAGGCCAGTAACATTACCTGTTACTGTTCCCTCTACAGAGATTATCTTAGCGGTGATATCGGCCTTCACAATACCTGACGTAGCAATGTGTATATGGTGATTTTTAGCGATAACAGCACCGCGAACTTCACCGGCGATAACCATATCTTCATGGCTTATCACCTGTCCCTCTATCGTTACCCCAGCGCCTATAACCGCGGACTGCAAAGAAGGCTCAAATATGCCAGCTTTGTTATCACTCTTTAAAGAACTATCATCTGACCCACTAATAAACTTCTTATATTTACTAAACATAATTATTATCCAGTAGCCCGCCGTGCATTTTTTAGTATTATTGGACGGCCAACTATATCAACACACTTGTCTATGCTGTTCTAGATTATTTGATTCTTAGGTTTGTAGTCGCTCCAATTCTTCTAACTGATCTTGACTCTCTAACCACTTTTCCTCACAGATTTTGAGTCTTTTTTCAACATCTGATTGTGTGGCCAGAGCGCTATTTAACTGTTTCTTTTGCTCCTCTTTATACATTTTTTCATCGGCCAATCTGTCTTGAATGTCTTTTAACTGACTTTCTAATTGTTTCATTACTGTTTCTAGCTCTCTAATACTCTTGGTCACTGGAGCGAGTTTTTCACGATTTTTAGCTGTTTGTTTGCGATTAGTTTTTTTGTCCTGAACAGCATCTGAGGTTTCAGTGGTCTCTATTTCAGCATGTCGGACAAACTCTTTTAACCATTTTTGGTAGTCCTTTAAGTCTCCTTCAAATTCACTGACCGTCCCGTTCGCTACTAAATAGAATTCATCAACAGTATTACGCAATAAATGTCTGTCATGAGAGATTACCACCAATGCGCCCTCATAACCCTGCAATGCCATAGTTAGTGCATGGCGCATCTCCAAATCCAAATGGTTAGTTGGCTCATCAAGTAATAGTAAGTTGGGTTTTTGCCAGACAATCAAGGCCAGAGCAACACGCGCCTTCTCACCACCGGAAAAGTCTTTAATGGGATCTAATGCCTTATCACTATGAAAATCAAAACCACCCAGAAAGTTTCTTATTTCTTGATCGGTGGCGGTCGGGCTGATGCGCTGAATATGCAGTAATGGACTCGCCTGCAGATCTAAAACCTCTAGCTGGTGTTGAGCAAAATAACCGACTTTGAGATTTTCACCATAGACTCTAACGCCCTCCAATAAATCTAAATCGCCGGTCAAGCTATTAATTAACGTCGACTTTCCTGCTCCATTGGGACCGAGTAAACCAATTCGGGTACCTGGGTGTAGATCGAAGTTGACATCTTTAAGTACTGGTTTGTCGCTGTAACCCAAGGTCGCCTGACTGATATTAGCCAGTGCACCATAGGCCTTTTTTGGTGCCGGGAAATTAAAGTAAAAAGGTGAATCGACATGAGCTGGCGCTATACTTTCCATGCGCTGTAATTCCTTTAACCTACTCTGAGCTTGCTTGGCCTTGGAGGCTTTGTATCGAAAGCGCGCGACAAAGTCTTCAACGTCTTTTCGTCTCTTTTGCTGTTTTTCAAAACTAGCTTGCTGCAACGCCAAGCGCTCGCCACGTAGCCTTTCAAAGGCAGAGTAAGTGCCTTTGTAGGCGTTAGTTTTATGGTGTTCTAAATGCACAATTCGAGTGACTACATTGTCTAAAAAGTCACGATCATGGGAAATAATTAGTAGTGTTCCTATGTAGCTTTTTAACCATCCCTCTAGCCAAAGTGTGGCATCTAAATCAAGGTGATTTGTCGGCTCATCAAGCAACAGTAGGTCTGATGGACTCATTAATGCCTGAGCCAAATTCAGTCGAATACGCCAACCACCAGAGAAGCTATTAACTGGCCGGTTAATTTCTGACTGATAAAAACCTAAACCATGCAGTAGTTGCTCAGCTCGATAGTGGGCGTCAAACCCATTGATGGTATCCATTTTTTCGTAGGCATTGGCTAACCGATTATTATCATTCGCCGCTAGGGCAGCTTCAACGTTAGCTTCAACCTCACGAAGTAAAGGGTCGCCATCAAGGACAAAATCTAAGGCACTTCTCTCAGAGGTAGCAAGCTCTTGAGCCATATGAGCAATGCGCCAGTCCGAAGGAATAGATAGCTCACCGGCATCGGCAGCCACCTGACCCATGAGCAGTTTAAATAAGCTCGACTTGCCGCTGCCATTAGCGCCAATAATTCCGATATGCTGGCCCGGATGAATAGATAATTCAGCATCATTGAGCAGCAGCTTTACGCCGCGACGGAGTTCTATATTAGTGAGTGAAATCATTATTTTATAAATACCACGACTTATTCAAATCCAAGGAAGCCACCTGACTGATGACCCCACAATTTAGTGTATACACCATTTTTTTCCAGCAGTTGATGATGGGTGCCCTGCTCAATAATCTTGCCTTCATCGAACACAATCAGTCGATCCATCGCCGCAATCGTAGATAATCTGTGTGCAATAGCAATGACTGTTTTACCTTCCATGAGTTTATACAAACTCTGCTGAATAGAAGCCTCTACCTCAGAATCTAACGCTGAAGTCGCCTCATCTAAAACTAAGATCGGTGCATCTTTGAGTAACACTCTAGCAATGGCAATACGCTGGCGCTGACCACCTGAAAGGGTCACCCCGCGTTCTCCAACATGGGCATCATAACCTCGCCGTCCAACGCTGTCTCTCAGCGACAAAATAAACTCATGGGCTTCGGCATGGGTGGCTGCCATGATCATTTCTTCTTCGCTAGCCTCTGGACGGCCAAACATGATGTTCTCGCGTACTGAACGGTGCAGTAAAGAAGTGTCTTGGGTGACCACAGCAATATTAGCGCGCAAACTTTCCTGCCGAACGTCACTGATATTTTGCTGGTCAATGGCGATCTTGCCATTTTGAATATCATAAAATCTCAGTAGTAGGCTCACTAAACTAGATTTTCCGGCCCCACTGCGTCCAACAATGCCAATTTTTTCACCGGCAGGAATCATGAGATTCAAATCTTCAAAGACCGGCTCATCAGGATTATATTTAAAAGAGACGCTATCAAAGTGAATTTGACCTTTGTCCACTTCAAGGGCTACGGCACCCGGTTTATCGGTTACCGCACTGGGGATAGACAGGGTATTGATGCCGTCCTGAACGGTACCTATATTTTCAAAAAGACTGCTAATTTCCCAAAGAATCCAATGTGACATACCAGTAAGCCGAATGGCCAAGCTCATTACAATGGCAATCGCACCGGGAGTAATTGCACCATTTAACCAAAGGTAGATACCCAGCGCTGCCGTGGAAAAGACCAATGACATATTTAATGTCCACAGAGCAATATTTAGCTTGGTAACTAAGCGCATCTGCGGATGAACCGTGTCTAAAAATTCATTCATACCATCGCGTACATACTCTGACTCTCGACTGTTGTGAGAAAACAACTTAAGAGTAATGATGTTGGTGTAGCTATCCACTATTCGGCCGGTCATCAATGAGCGAGCATCGGCCTGCACCATAGCTATTTTTTTCATTTTTGGAACAAAGTGACGCTGGACCATAATATAAAGCAATAGCCAAATAATCAGTGGTAAGCAGAGACGAATATCAGCACTCGCTACCAGGATTAGGGCCGTAACGATATAAATGACTACAAACAACAGTACATCGAGTAACTTCATCACAGTGTCGCGAACAGCAAGTGCCGTCTGCATAACTTTTGTGGCTATACGACCACTAAACTCATTTTGAAAAAAGCCATAACTTTGATTAAGTAGATAACGGTGCGCCTGCCATCTCACCGTCATTGGGAAGTTACCCATCAGCGTTTGATGAACAATAAGCGAGCGCAGGCCATTGGCCACTGGTATTAAAACCAGCATAAAGATGGCCATACCCATCAAGTAAGTACCCGTCTCTTGCATAAAAGTGCTGGGATCACTGGATGACAACCAATCAACGACCTGACCCAAAATGCCGAATAAGAGCGCTTCAGAGATTGCCGTAATGGCCGTTAAACTGGCCATAATAAGTAGCCAGGGCTCCATGCCACGGGTGTAATAACGACAGAACTGGTAGACGCCGTTAGGCGGCCTTTGAGCGGTTTGCTTTGGAAAGGGATCGACGAGGCGCTCAAAAAAACTAAACATTAATATTCCTTACAACAATTTTAGCAGCTCGCTCTGAGCGCAACTGGCAACGAGTCGAATATACGAAAACTGAAACGCCAAAATGGCTGATCTATTGGGCCGACATGATAACAACTTGTGAGCGCGTTTTAGGAAAATATAGGTCTTATATGCTGTTTTCTTTTGTACTCTAAAAACTAGCAAATTAAGAGATAGTTACTTTTTCTTGCCAAACGGGGTGCTTGACCATGACTTGGGTGAAGAGTTCGGAGTGCATAAAAAACGCCAACCACTGTTGTAATTTTCGGTAGTCGGTTTTATCGAACCAAAGCTGATCCACACCGGCGAATTGGCGGATAAATGGAAATATGGCGACATCTACCAGACTTATTTGATCACCCAGAAGGAATTTATTTTGGCATAATAATCTGTCTAGCTCTGCCAAAAAAATCTGCGCATCAGCACGATGATCCTGCGGAGACTTATTGCTCTCTGCAGGATCATATTTGTAACCATCAAGTGCCAATTTAAAGGGCCCATCGTTGGTCTCTATTAACCGATGAGCTGCCGGACTCATCGCTGATAGCCCCCAGTTTTTAGGGTCGGTTCCCTGGGGGTAGGTTCGATTAATCGCCCAATGCATGATATCCAGGCTCTCATCTAATACTGCACTGTCGGCAAAAACCAAAACTGGCACACTAGCCTTTGCTGAAATCCTCAGCAGCGCATCAGGCTTTTGCGCCAATAACACCTCTCTTAATTGAACCTCAATACCGCAATGTGCAAGCGCCATTCGCGCACGAATTGCGTACGGACAGCGTCGAAAAGAATACAGTATTGGTAATTTGTTAAGTGGTTTGACCATAGAATTCATACTAAACTATGGGTTACTAATATAAAACACCCACTCAGGGAATCTTACTACTCATGACTAAACCATCTTTTGATTTAATCGTTTATGGCGCCACCAGTTTTGTGGGCCAAATTTTAACTCGCTATCTTGTTGAACATGTTGGTGTCAACAAAACTGTCAACTGGGCTATAGCGGGACGTTCAGCGTCCAAGCTAGATGCTCTTAAAACATCATTAGGTACTGCCGGAGACGATCTCACCGTTATAATAGCCGACGCTGATAATGCCGATGCGTTGGCCCATATGGCAAAGTCCACCCGCGTTATTGCCACAACAGTTGGCCCCTATGCGCTTTACGGGGAAGCCCTTGTGAAGGCCTGTGCAGAGAATGGTACGGACTACTGTGACCTTTGTGGTGAGGCCTATTGGATCAAACGGATGATAGTCAAGTATGCCGATGCCGCGAAGCAATCTGGTGCTCGCATCGTCAGCTGCTGTGGGTTCGACTCCATACCTTCGGATCTTGGCGTCCATTTCCTACAGCAGCATGGACAACAACGCTTTGGTAGATATTTTAATAGTATTAAGTTAGCAGTGAATGCTATGAAGGGCGGAGCATCAGGGGGCACATTAGCCAGCATGATTGAAGCGGTAAAAGCTGCAAAAAGTGACCCCAAATTACGTAAAGATATGAACAATCCTTACATTTTATGTCCTGAAATTCCGGATCTTCGCCACCCTCAAGTGAGTATAAAAGGGCCCGCATACGATGCTGATTTCCAGCGTTGGTCAGCGCCTTTTATTATGGAAGCGATTAATGCTCGTGTAGTACTTCGCTCTAATATGTTGCTAGGTATGGCGTATGGCGATGACTTTTTATACCGAGAACAGATGATCACAGGGAAAGGATTTAAAGGCAGACTCTCTGCAATTGGTCTCACCGCGGGCCTAGGTCTATTTGCGGTGACTGTGATAATAAATCCGTTACGTGCATTTATGCAGCGCTTTGTTCTACCAAAACCTGGCGAAGGACCCAGTCCAGAAGCGCAACTAGCGGGGTATTTTGATCTCAGCTTGCTGGGCAAGAATGAGGACGGAAAGATTCTAAAAGTTAGGGTTACCGGGGATCGTGATCCCGGCTACGGGTGCACCGCGAAAATGCTTGCCCAAGCGAGTCTATGTTTAGCATTTGATGTCACTCAAGAACAATGTAACGGTGGTTTTTGGACACCTGCCACGGCAATGGGAGATCAATTGACAGATCGTTTGACTCAACATGCGGGTATGACGTTTACCATCGATTAGCGCGTTCTCTGTCTGGACAGCATGGTAGAAGGCCCGACCTAAAGGCCGGGCCTTTTACTATTACTAAAGCCTAAAACTATTCCATTACCCGATCTTTAATAACCATCAGAATAACGGCTACCGCAGCTGCACTAACAATGTCACTTAAATTGCCCAGTATGGCAGTTACGTAGCCACCAATCACTGGCAGCCCATCAACGGCCCCCGACATAGACGCCAACGCGATGGCAAAGATTAAGAAAAACGTTCTATTGTCTTTATCCGCTTGATCACTTAGAAACCCTAAGGCGACGCCTATCAGTATCATAACCAGTGCCGCTTCAGGAATGGCAACAAAAGCGCCTATAACAGCTATAGCTAATGCTAACAGTCTTACCACTTTTAATGGACTCATGTTATTACCCCTTATTTTTATTTTAATGCCTAATGAATGCCTTTATAAAAATAGCATATTTAAAACATAGCACGTAAATCACAGGAATGGGGGAAATGTAAGATATTGATTTTATTCAACTTTAAATAAATACGAAGTATTAATATAGGAATATCGGGAGATCGCCAATCGACGAACAAAGAGCAACCCTAGGGGCTTTGCTTTTTTATATTTTGACCACAGTCACTCTTAAGTAATCTCAATTAAGATTGACTATTTGAGAAATTTTGTAGCGACAATTAGGCACAA